>NZ_FRDI01000016.1 GCF_900143255.1 Desulfovibrio litoralis DSM 11393 | reverse complement strand
GCAAGAAACGTTGCCTCTCGTCAAGGGAGAGAAGATTATGTTAGAGTGCGTTTTGAACAAGATTCAAACGCCTTGCTCGCTTATCCTCTTCAAGGAAAATCAGGTTTAGTCAAAACTTTAGTCGAAGCACAAGGCTTATTACGCATTCCTGCCGAACTTGAAGGGTTTGAGCAAGGTAGCGAACATGATATTATTTTGTTGTAAGTTCGTTAAAAATAAATTGTTTGAAAAATATAAACACTGATATTTTATTGTGAACATATACAAATAGTTATCTGGATTTTTCCCAGGGTGGCGATTGTTAACTAACTTTTTTGTTTCTAAACCGCAATTATTTACAAGCCCATTTTGCGAGATGACGTTAGAAGGTCTTAATCAAAACAAAATGGAGGTTGATATGAATTTAGGAACTTTTTTTGCGGTTGGATCGGTTTGTAGCCCTTCTTGTACAACAAAAGCTGATTTAATGGAATTTATTCCGCATAAAAATTTTAAAGGGGTGTTTTTAAAGCATTTGGTAAAGGGAGAAAGTACTGAAAACCAGTTAAGTTGTCATTTGGTGAGAATCGAACCTTTTTGTACTCTTGACCTGCATGTTCATGAAAATAATCTTGAAATACACGAGGTTATAGCTGGAGATGGAATGTGTAAAATCTTAGACAATCAAGTAGAATATAAAATAGGAACTATTGGTATTATTCCTGCGAATGTAAAACATAGTGTTACTGCCGGAAAAGATGGTTTGTATATTTTAGCAAAATTTTCTCCGGCGTTACTTTAATGTGCCTTATAAGCAGTACTAAATTGCAGAGGGGAAATGCCCATATATTTTTTAAAAGTATTACAAAGATGACTTTGATCGGAAAAGCCTAATTCTAAAGCTAAGTCAGCCAAGGACTGTTTTGACAGTATTCCTTGTCTGACTTTTTTTATTTTTTCATTCAAAATAAATTGATATGGTGTAATGCCTATTTTTTCTTTAAACTTTTTAATAAAATGATATTTACTCAAATTATTAGCTTGAGCTAAAAGTTGAAGATTATAACTGCTTGGATCTGTATTTTGCATCAAAGTTTTTGTCTTTGTGAGATACTTATATAGCTCAGGGCAAAGCTTAGAAATATCTTTTTTAATACAGATAGTTAAATAGCTATATTCCTTTCCGTTAAGCGGAGTTATAGCGTGGGGTTGATAAGGGGCAATAATATAGTGGGAACCTTTTTCTAAGATTGATGTTTTATTATTAAAAGACAATAAAGCAGCACCCTTTGTAATTACGCCAATACATAAACTTTGGTGTATATGAGTTGGAAACGTATGTTTAGATGTTCCGGAAACAAGTTCTAATTCATCGTAATAATTATCAAAAGTGATGTTATTCATTGTGTTATGCTTTTTCTTTAAACAAGGATAATAAGGGTTTAGCTATTGATGAAATCACTTGAACTTTTAACATGCTTTCTTGGAGTTATTATAATGTTATGCATTTTTTCTTCACCGACTATATCTCGCCAAAGCTCTGTGATTGCCGTTGATGCAACTTTTTTTATTTCAGCAAAATCTTTTTGTAAAGGATATATATTCAAATACATAGGAACATCAAAAAGTGAATATTCAAGGTCATAAAAAGTTTTAACGCCTAGTTTTTCATAAAATTTTTGTCTTCTAAAAATAAGTTTTTCTTCTGCGACAATAAAAATAATGAAATGATAAAATTATTGACGTATGTTTTTCGCCTTTATTATAATGTTATGCATTTTTTCTTCACCGACTATATCTCGCCAAAGCTCTGTGATTGCTGTTGATGCAACTTTTTTTATTTCAGCAAAATCTTTTTGTAAAGGATATATATTCAAATACATAGGAACATCAAAAAGTGAATATTCAAGGTCATAAAAAGTTTTAACACCGAGTTTTTCATAAAACTTTTGTCTTCTAAAAATAAGTTTTTCTTCTACGGAACTATTGGCACACAAAGGCGTTTCTGTTTCTATAAACATTCCGGCTTTATTTTTATAGAGTTCAAAAAGCTGTTGTAAAAACGCCGTGCCAAATTTACGTTCTCTATGTTCTTGAAAAACGGCAAAAAAGTTTAATAATACAAAGTTATTGGGGTGAGCGTCCGCACACATGGCGTAGCCAATTTCTTCGTTGTCTTTTACGCCTATAAAACATTTTTGAGTGCCGGAGACAAGGCTTTGTTCTATTATCTCAAAAGGTGGGCGTTCGCTAGGGGGAAAATCATTAATCATGTGTGCGTAAATTTTTGAAATTTCACTATTTTCTATTTTGCGTATAAGCATATCGCTTCCCATGCATTATCATTTTGGTCTATTTTTTATTTGTGATAAAATAAAAAAGTAGCTTATTTTTATTCTACCAATAATTGTATTTTTTTGTTTTAATTTAAGCTGAGTTGTATTTGTTTGGGACTATTTTCTAAAATGTTTAACCAGCTTTGAGGAAATTCGAGATGGCTTTTGCCATCAATCAGGTTATCATGAGTTCTTTTATCGCCCCATTGATGAAAATAAAAAGGAACATTCGCTTGTCTGCATTGATTTTTTATTGAAGTAACCCATTCCGGTAACATCTTTCTGGCATTTTGTCCTGACTCTCCGCCTACTAAAGCCCAATGAATACCTGCAAAATCAATATTTTCGATAAGGCTTAATAGAGGTTCAAAAAAAACAAATCTGGTTTGAGCCTGAATTTGTTGTAAGAGTTTTAATCTGTAAAGATAGTGTTTAGATTCGACAGTTACCCCTAACGCGATGTTTTCGTGCCATTTTAATTTCGTACTTAGTTTAAAGAGACGTTCGGCTCTTTTGGTTAAGATTATAAAGATATGTTGTTTGGATTGTTCTATTATATTAAATATTTGTTGAATAAAATCCAGAGGAACTTTTTCATGAAATAAGTCGCTCATCGAGTTTACAAAAATAAGTTTTGGTTTTTTCCAAGAAAGTGGTTTCGCAAGTTTATCTTGATGTAAGCTTATCTCAAAACCATTTTTATAATGTATATTCCCTTGTTGTTTGAGTTTTAAGGCAATAGGCAGGGCGTAACAGTTTTTACACCCTGAGCTAAATTTACTGCATCCTGTAACGGGATTCCAAGCTTGAAAGATTAATTTTTGGTCGCTATGAGACATTTTTATTTGCTTTCTGTATTAAAATATTGCCAAACCTGACAATCGTTTAGATCGCCTCTAAAATATTGATATGCCAGCGGGTTATCATTTTCATCAAGCAATAAGGCAAAATTGAACATTGACGGTTTACGTCCAAAAGCGGCTAAAACCTTAGGCACAGTGCTTTTATATCTTAAGTCTAAAATAGCAACGATGCGTTCTTTTCTTCCGCTTGGCGTTAAAGTTAATTTTTGAATTTCTTCAATAGCCGGCGTTTCAATAAATCGAGTGTAGGCGTTCATTAATTCGCTTTTTGTGCTTAGTTTTTCCCAAAATGCAGGAGTAGGACGTTGAAATTTGGCGATTTCAAGTTCTTTTCCTTGTCCTAAAAAAGAATAACCAACAACATAAACATGGGTTTTATCTTCTGCGAGTATTTTCCAGTTTAAAGGAGCAAAAGGTTCGGCAGCAATTATAACCTTTGTAAGGACAGGTGGTTCACCGTTGTTTTGTGTTGTGAGAGTGCTTTCAAGTTGAGGTAGAACAGTAGCTTTTACATATCTTGAAATTCCAAAGGCAAGAGCAGGGTATAAAAATATCCAAATTAACCCAAGCATAGCAATTTTTTGAGGTTGAGGGCGGCTTCCAAGTCGCAAGGGCAAAGCAATAGCCAAGGGTAAAAATAATACCCAAAAAATTAAAACAGGAATGGGAAATACAAGATATATTTCTTCTAAAGGGGTTGGGGTAAACCAATAGACGATAGAACTTAATATAACCGTATAGGCTAGGGTAAAAAAAACGACCATTCTTAAAGACATAAAATGTAGTATGCAGTAAATAGAGATAGTCAAAAGAGGAATTGTCCACCATAAATCTATAATATAAACAATAGGCAGTGAAAACCTGAAGTTGCTCCATGGTAGGAATATCTGAGTTCCGAAAGCGGTAAAACAATCGAGCATAATGTGAATCAGTAAGCCTAATAATGAAAAAGCGAATAAGTTTAAACGAGTTGGTCTGGGGTGTTGTTTATAGCTTAAATAGTAAGTAATAAGGCTAAATAAAACTGCCATGGCAAAAATAAAGATTAGACTGTGAGTAATGCCTCTATGAAGGGCTAACATTCCGTATAAGCCATGAGAGAATATAATATCTATATCAGGAAAATGGGTTACGATTAGACCAAGGGGAAGGCTGATGGCAAGGCTTGTTTTTTTAGGTAAAAAAGGGCGAGCAAACCCCATGATCATGCCTGTTGCCAGATGTGTTACTGAATCCATATTTTATAGCTCCGTTAATTGATATGCTGTTGTAATTTTTAAATTGCAATACTTCTTTTAAATAAAACAGAATATTAATTATGCAAGCTTTTAATTTAAGATATATCGCATAGGGTTAACGGGAACGCCGCCGATACGAACTTCATAGTGTAGATGCGGTCCTGTGCTGCGTCCGCTGTTTCCGATATAGCCTATGACTTCACCGCGTTGTACGGTTTGTCCTTCTTTTGTTGCGGCTCTTAACATATGAGAATAGCGAGTGGAAAGAGAATTTCCATGATCAATAATTAAAGTATTTCCATAGGCACCGTCATACTGGGAAAATGTAATTTTTAAATTGCAATACTTCTTTTAAATAAAACAGAATATCAATTATGCAAGCTTTTAATTTAAGATATATCGCATAGGGTTAACGGGAACGCCGCCGATACGAACTTCATAGTGTAGATGCGGTCCTGTGCTGCGTCCGCTGTTTCCGATATAGCCTATGACTTCACCGCGTTGTACGGTTTGTCCTTCTTTTGCTGCGGCTCTTAACATATGAGAATAGCGAGTGGAAAGAGAATTTCCATGATCAATAATTAAAGTATTTCCATAGGCACCGTCATACTGGGAAAAGGTAACAGTTCCTTTTGCCGGTGCATAGATGGGGGTTCCCGGGCGATTAGAAATATCCAAACCTTTGTGCATTGTTTGAGTTCCGGTAAACGGCGAACCTCTCATGCCAAAACCTGAGGTTAAAGTTCCTTCTGCTGGCCAAATAGAAGGTGTGCTGACTAATAGTTCTTTATTGTTTCTTAGTATTTTAACAAGCTCTTGTTGTTTTACTTCTTCAAGGCGTATATCGTTGTTGAGCAGGTTTAGAAAAAGGTGCATTTTTCTGGTCATCAACTCTTGGCGATGCAATTGTAAAAAATTCATGTTAGTCGGTGAATTATTATTGTCTGTTCCCGGCTCGTTTATTTCAATAGGGTCTTTGTCTATATTAAGCATCACTCTAAGTTTTGAGTCAAATTGTTGCACTCTTGCAATGTCATCATAGACTAATCTGATCTTAGAGTTTAAGCTCACAAGCTGTCTTTCTTGTTCTTCGATCGTTTTTTGTGCATTGTCGAGTTCTGCGTTAAGAGTTTGATTTGCATGATAAAACTTAAAGAGATAAATGTTGACTCCACTCATTGCAATAAATAACAACACAAGAAAAACACCAAACCAACCTCTTAAGCGTAGGTGGCGGTGGTTTCCGTCTCGATCTTTGAATATAACAATATGATATTTTTTGAAAAACATTATGTTTCACTTATAGTTGGTAAGGCGTAGTATTTGAGTCGTCAGAAGATGAATGACTTTAATTTTAGCACTTTATATTATTGTTGAAAGTCATTTTTACCTTTTATTTATGCATAATGTCAAGCTGCAAGAAAAAGTCTAGTTTTATTCGGTAATTAGCTTGTGTTTTTTAAAGGCGATGTAAAGTTCTCTGCTGACCCATGCGTCAGTAGCGGCATATTTAATTTGTTGTTGGCTTAGTTCCGGTTGGTTCCAGTTGGAACATTGGGCTGTTTTTGAGATTCTAAACCCTAAAAGACTTGCGGTTAACCCTCTTAAGCTTTGTACGCCGATATTGTGTTGTTGAGCAATATTCCCTAAATCAATAATATTTTTTGAGTTAAAGTCTTTAAGTTTTTTTAAGCCGTTTAAGTCTTCTTTTATTCCTACACCTGTTTTAATAATTTTAGGACTTTCGAGTAATTCGATAAGTTCTGAGACTAAAGTAACTTGGTTTAGTTTTATTAAAAAGACAATATCTTTACATGCCAATTGAATTAAAGCCGGCATATTAATATGCCCTTTACGAAAAGTGGGTTTAGTTTCCGTATCAAAACCCGTGATGGTTTCATTTTTTAAAAGTGGTAAAAACTTTAAGAGCTGAGAGTAACTGTTGATAATACAGATTTCTCCCTCATACGATTTAAGAGGTAGGGTATTAATTTCAGTTCGGTCAAGGGCAATAATATCAGGCTTCATAATAATATATAATTGATAATGTTCAAGACAAAAATAAAGAGTTTGTCTTTGGGGTTAATGATGTTTTTTTGACAATAGATAAGATTAAAAGAAAAGCATTTTAATTGCCATTATATATAATAAAATAGAAAACATTTTTTTCAATTTGGGAACGGGTAAACTGTGTGCCAGTTTTACACCGATTGGAGCAGTCAGCATACTTGTTGCGACTAGTCCCAATAAAGCCGGGATATAAACATATCCAAAGCTATAAGGAGGTAAATCAGAAACACTTAAACCCGTTAAAACATAACCCAAAGCACCGGAGACGGCTATAGGAAAGCCAATTGCGGCTGAGGTTCCAACAGCTTTTGGCATTGGAATATTACACCAAAGCATAAAAGGTACGGATAAAGTTCCGCCGCCAATTCCGACAAGGCTTGAAACAACCCCGATTAAACCGCCGATAAGGCTTGTGCCTATCATCTTAGGTAGGGTTCTTTCACCTTTGGGTTTAAAATTAAGCAACATTTGAGTCGCAACATATAACAAGAAAATTGCAAAAAAGGTTTTTAAAAAAGTTGGTGAAAGATATGATGCTATATATGAACCGAGTAGAGTTCCTATTAAAATTCCGGGGGCAATAGTAAAAACAAGACTCCATAAAACAGCCCCACGTTTATGATGAGACATAAAGCTTGAAATTGAGGTAAACATAATGCTGGCGAGCGAAGTACCTATTGCAATGTGCATAATATGATCAGGAGTAACACCTTGAGAAACCAAAACCATACTGACCAACGGTACAATTACAATACCGCCGCCAACACCAAACAACCCCGCCAAAATACCGGCAAAAGCACCACAAAACAAAAAAATAGCCAGTGAAGTTAAAAATAACATATCAGCCCCATTTTTTTTATATAAAAATATTCTGAAGATTAAGATTATATTTTTTCATGCGGTAATGTACATAGAGTTTAAAAATAAAACCAGTCTTTTTTTGATAAAGTGAATAATATTTTTATGTTCTGATAATAAATACCATTGCAAAACTCTGTTTTGCGTGCTTTTGTCATCGTTTTATGCTCTGTATGCACATAGCATAAAACGTCTTAAGTCACAAAAACCACTCATTTTACAGGAAAATTAAATTTTCCCTTTGTTTCGGGGGATTCCCCCGAAGCCCCCAAGTCCCCCAATCTCCATGGCAGGCAAAGCCAGCCTAGAGTCCTTATTCGTGGTTTTTGGAGTGTCTTTCTGACGAAAGCCACTTTGAGCCTATTGTGCAATAGTCTCTAATAAGTTGTGTGTTTTCTACAGCCAAGCTTTTTAAGACTTTTCTTTATACGGAACATATTCCGTCAGGCTTTTTTTATCGTTTACAAACTCTTTGTAATAATCAACCATCTTTTTAAACTCAGCCAATTCTTTTTTACTGATAGAGTCGCCACGAGGGTTTAAGGCGGTAATCGGGTTTAAAAAAGTTCCATTTTTTTTCATTCTGAAATCTAAATGGGGACCGGTAGAGTAGCCCGTACTGCCGACAAAGCCTATAACATCACCTTGGCTGACTTTATTTCCTTTTTTTAAACCTTGGGCAAAACCGGAAAGGTGTAAATACATAGTTTCATAGCCGTTACTATGTTTTATTGCTATATAGTTCCCTGCCCCTTTTCCCCAACCGGCAAAGGTAACAACCCCGTTTCCGACTGTTTTTACCGGTGTTCCCGAAGGTGCGGCATAATCAATTGCCGGGTGAGAACGCCAATCTTTAAACACAGGGTGTAAACGACGATTGGTAAAACCCGAAGAAATACGAGTAAAAGACAAGGGAGCTTGTAAAAAAGCACGTTTTAGGCTGTCGCCTGTTTCCGTAAAATATGTAACGGAATCATTCTCATTGATATAAGCAAAGGCCTTATAAGGTTTATCTTGGTTAATAAACTCTGCATATAAAATTTTTCCATAGCGTTTAAACTCTCCGTCTTTAAAGAGTTTTTCAACCAAAAGGCTAAACTTATCACCCTGACGCAGGTCTTTAACAAAGTTAATTTCCCAAGCAAAGATATCCGCCATGCGGACGGCTAAATTGGGAGATTCTCCTATATCCGCAACAGCTTCAAAAAGACTTGAGTCTATAACGCCGTCTATGCGTTCCAATAAAATTTCGTAAGGAATTTGTTCTATTTGAGCGGAAAAGCCGTTGTCGCCATCTCTGGTTAAGATTAATTTTTTTAAGTCATCAATTTCATATTCAAATTTTTCAACACTATTATCGTTGACATAAACAGTATATGCGTGTCCTTCTTTAAGGCTGCGTAAAGGGAACAGTTTCCTGCTGGCTTCTGCCATGGCGTTTACATCAGCCACAGGCATCCATGTTTGTAATAGTGTAGAGGCGGTGTCGCCTGCGTTGATTATTCCGCTATGTGTTCCGTCTTGGCTTTCCGGTTGTGTTGTTGTCGCGTTAACGGTTGGTTGAGTTTGGGGTATATTTTCTTCAGAAGTTTCAGAATCTTGGAGTGTAATTTCTTCAGTATTGGAGGTGGTTTCTTGATTTTTGTTGATAAATTCCCACAAAAAATAAGCTAATACTCCGTTAAGTAGAATGAGGAGAAAAAGAAAGATATATACTTTGTTAGTACTGTTTTTTCTATTATATCGTTTATATTTCACAAAAACTCTCTGGCTAAAGATACTTAATGCTAAATTCTGCTTTAGGTAAACAGCATTTTTTATTGGTTAGTTGGGTAATATTATAATATATTTTAAGTGTGTTCATATTAATTAAAAGATCAAATAATTTCCAAGTTAACATATTGAATTAACATCAATGTTGAGTCTATATATCATGAATCTTAATTTCTGTCATTAAAAAGTCTAAAAAATTTTAAGACACTGTATGTGAAATTATTACAACGCTCTATTGTGCCTTCTTTGTTCGTGCTTTTTTGAGATTTAAGACATTTTATGCTATGTGTATAGAGAGCATAAAACTATGAAAAAAACACGCAAAACAGAGTTTTGTAATGGTCTTATTTTGTTTTATTTGCTTAATAAAAAAACCCACTGTCAAATCGCTTTGATAGTGGGTTTTGTTTTGTGTTGTGGGTTTGAGGTTAAAAGAATTGACCCATTGAGAATTCAAAGCGTCCGCTTGATCTTGAACCATCACGATTTTCATCAAGCGGAATACCGTATGAGAATCGTAAATCGCCCATCGGAGAACGCCAACGCAACTCTAAACCTGTAGATTTTTTGAGTTCGTTATTCCATGAGAAATCGTCTATATCATCGGCGTAGTTTACACCCATATCAAAGAAAGGTACGAGGTTTACACCAAGTTCGGTACTTAATCTCCAGATATATTCAAGGTTTAAGACCGCCATTCTTGTTCCACCGAGGTAATCGCCGGTTTTAGGGTCAACCGGAATAATGTCTCGTGCGTTATAACCGCGTACGGTATCTATTCCGCCCATCCAGAAACGTTCAAAGATAGGAACTTCTTCGTTTCCGTTTTTAAATAAGGCTCTACCTTGCAGTTTGCTGTGTAATAAGTGTCTTTCGGCTAGTTTATAGTATATTTGGTTTTCAGCTCTAACACCTATAAAGTCATCGGAACCGCCCAAGAAACCGCCACCGTAATCTAAGCTGACTGAGTTAATAGTACCTGTTGTGGGGTTCATTTTGTTGGTAGTATCTCTTGCAAAGCCGATACTTCCGACACTGGCAATATTATTGCCTTTATATTTGCGAATTAACCATGAAGAATCATCTTCAACTTCAAAGATTCTATACTGATCAAGGCGGTAGCCAATGCTGACGGCACTATATTCTCCGATCGGACGCATAAAGGTTATGCCGGCACCAGTAGTATCTTTTTTATAGTCGTAAAAGTCATCTCTTGATTTATATCCGGCAAGGGACATTCCTATTTCAGTATCATATAGTCTTGGGTTAACAAAGTTGGCAGTATAAGCACTGCGTCTTCCTGAGAAAAGAGCTTGGAGAGAGAGTGCATAACCTTTTCCCCAGAGGTTTCTTTCCATAATTGTGGCAGATACCCCGAAAGAAGAGAAGGTTGAATAACCCACACCACCAATTAAGGCTCCGGTTGGTTTTTCTTTTACTTTAACCTTTAAGTCGACTTCGTTTGGGTTACCCGTTGGTATAATTTCTGATTCGGCAATTTCAAAGAAGCCGAGGTTGTTTAATCTGTCCATACTACGACGTAATTCTTTTCCGCTAAATTGAGAATCGTCAGTTAAACGCATTTCTCTTAAAATAACGTTATCACGGGTTCTGGTATTACCGTCTAAAACAACACGGCGTACATAAACCTTATTATTTTTTGTAATATGATATGTTACATCAACAATATGCTCTTCGCCTCTTGGTTTAGGGCTACCGTATGCTTCAGCAAAGGCATAACCGTAATCTGCGTATAAGTCGCTGATTTTCTTGCTATCTTCTTGCATTACGGAAAGGTTAAAATAATCTTTATCTTTTGCCATTTTATCAAGGGTTAAGATAGAGCGAATTTTTTCATCGGTATCAATCAGGTCTCCGGCAAACTTAATATCACCAAGTTTATAACGAGAACCTTCGATAACCGTAAAGGTAACAATAATACCGTCTTCTTTATATTCAACCGTTGCGGGTTTTACAATAACGTCTAAAAATCCATGATCCAAATAAAAAGATCCAATAGCCGAAGAGTCTCTTTCAAGCATTTCTTCTTTTAAAATACCTGTTCCTGTGATCCAAGAAATAATCGAGCGTTCTGATAAAGCCAGTTCTGATTTTATATCGCCCTCTGACATTTCTTTAGCACCTTCTATTTTAATTTCTTTAATATAGAGGCGTTTCCCTTCAGTTATAGCGAGGTTTAAGATAACTCCGCCATCTTTGGTATCTTGCATACTTTGTTTTATTTCAACAAGATAAAATCCTTTTTTATGATATAGTTCTCTGATTTTGCGTAAATCGTCTGCCAGAACTTTGTCGTTTAATACTGAACCTTGGCGACTGGTCATAGCTGAGCTGACATCTTCTTGGTCTATTTCTGAAGTACCTGTAATATTAATTGATTCGAGGCGAGGTTTTTCTTTAACAGTATAAACAAGATAATGCCCGTCAGAGCGTGATTCTATATTTACGGAAACATCACTGAAATATCCAAGATCCCATATTTTTTTAACTTCACGGTCAATAGCGGCCGGGTCAACGGCGTCTCCCCTGCGAGAATTAATACGCATTAAAACGACTTCGGGGTCAATCGCTTTTGTTCCTCTTACTTCTACGCCTGCAATTGTTTCTTTGCTGACTAAAGTAGACATAACTTTTCCGGAAAGTTCATCAACTGCGTTTAAAACATTTTTATCTCCGCTTCTTTCTACAAAGAGCGGTTTACTGTTGATATTGGGGTTTGCACTCACTAAACGTGCATCTATACTGAAATTTGAGCCTATGGCACTAAAACTTCCGTAAACGGCGGCATCTGCTTTTGCTTGATTGGCTAAGCGTTTTACCGTATTAATATCTAAAGATTTAATATTCATTTTTTGTAAAAGCTCTACGGTTGTTCCGACGGGAATAACCTTAAAACCTTTCATAGCCAGACGTTCTTCCAACATATTTGGAATTTCCATATCTAGATTTTCAAATTCTGCACCGGCATTGATTTGAAACGGCACCATCATAATGATTGGTGCTCTTGCTTGTCTTTTAGCCTGAGCAAGCACACTGTTATCTTTACCGTGAAATAAAAACGGTAATGCCAGAACGATGAGCCAACTCAAAAGAAAAACTTTTTTGGCTGTTAACTTGGTTTTCATATTAATCTCCGACTTTTCATTTCGAGATGACGTTGCATAAGCACCGCTAGTTCTTGGTTGTGAGTAACAACTATTAGAGTCATACCTATTTTTTCATTTAATTTCAATAATAACTTTGCAATATGGCCACCGGTTTCTATATCTAAGTTTCCCGTAGGTTCATCTGCCAATAAAACTTTTGGTTTTAATAAAATTGCCCTGGCGATTGCCGCTCTTTGGCGTTCTCCGCCTGAGAGGGTTGTTACGTTATGAGTTAGCCTGTGTTCAAGCCCGACCAACTCTAAGGCTTCTTTTGCCAAGGCTTTGGCTTTATTTATGTTCATTCCTCCGATTAATGCCTGCATGGCTACGTTTTCAAGCGTATTAAACTCAGGTAAAAGGTGGTGAAACTGAAAAACAAATCCGATATTTTTATTGCGTATAGAGGCTTGTTCATTGGAAGAAAGCATATTTAAGTCTTTTCCTTGAAAATATACTTTGCCTGAACTTGGGTTGTCGAGTGAACCTAAAATATGTAACAAAGTAGATTTTCCAGAACCTGATGCACCAACAATGGCAATACTTTCTCCTTGTTGAATGGATAAGTCAATATTTTCAAGAATTCTTATTTTTTCTGATGGACCGGCATAGCTTTTACTGACCTGTTCCAATCTATAAAGTTCTGTTGTGTTATTAATCATTCTTGTCTTAATGCCTCCACAGGTTTTAGGCTTGAGGCTTGTTTGGAAGGGTATAAGGTCGCTAAAAAACAAATTAACATGGCTGAACCTGAAATAATAAGCACATCAGGGTAGTTGATCAAAATAGTAAGGTGGGTGGTGGGGTAGGCACCTTCGGGAAGTTTGATCAGTTGATATTTTTCTATGACGTAAGCTATACCGATTCCAAGAATATTGCCTAAGACGGTACCGATAAGCCCGATAATAATACCTTGGAGCATAAAAATATTACGCATATTTTGTTTGGTTGCACCCATAGACATTAAGATCGCTATATCTCGCTTTTTTTCCATAACTAACATAACTAAAGAGGTAACTATTGAAAAAGAACCAACTAAAACAATTAGGCTTAAAATAACGCCCATAGCCATTTTTTCAAGTTGTAACGCAGCAAAAAGATTGCCGTTCATATCCATCCAATGGCGAGAATACAAAGGGGAACTAAGCTCTTTGTTGATGTTTTGACTGACTAAATCAGCTTTATCAACGTTATCAGCCAAAACTTCCAGTCCAAAAACCTGATTGTCTGGAACTGATAAGAGTTCTCTGGCGTTTTCAAGCGAGATAAACGCCATGGAAACGTCGTATTCTATCATACCGGTTGAAAAAATTCCGGCTATTTCAAAAGGGGCAATTTTAGGTTGAAAACCGGCGGCATTTTTATTGCCACTCGGCGATAATAAAGAAACTCTGCTACCAACGCCAATACTTAATCTTTTCGCCAATTCTTTGCCTATAATTATGCGTGGAATAATTTTTTTGGTTTGGTTTGCTGTTGTATCATTATCGTTTTCAACAGGTGGAATTAAATCTTCTAGGCTTCCTTCCGTCATCAATTGAAAAATACTTAATACTTTACCGGCACCTTTAGGATCTATTCCTCTTAAAGCCAAGCCTTTTACCGAGCCGTGGGCGGAAATCATTACCTCTGAATAAATAAACGGAGTTACTCCGGCGACACCTTGGACATTTTCTACTATATCTATGGCATCATTATAATCTGTGATGTTTCCGGCATGAGAAAAAACTAAAATATGAGCATTTGCCCCAAGTATTTTATTGCGTAAATCAGTGGTAAACCCTGTCATAACTCCCATAACAATAATAAGAGAGGCAACCCCGATAGAAACTCCGGCGATAGAAAACGCCGAAATAATTGAAATAAAACTTCTGCGTTTTAAAGCAGATAAATAACGTAATGCCACAAAATTAACAAATGACATTATAATCTCTTGTTTTTAGATGGTTTTTCATTTGTTTTCCCGATGAGTACAAGTTGTTACAAAATTTCATTTTTCAATAGCGGAAATAAAATAACTTCTCTGATAGAAGCCGAGTCGGTTAAAAGCATAACCAAGCGATCTATACCAATTCCTTCGCCGGCAGCAGGAGGCATTCCGTATTCCAAGGCTCTTAAGTAATCTTCGTCCATTGGGTGGGCTTCGTCGTCTCCGGCTTTTTTTTCGGCAACTTGTTCTTCAAAGCGTACCCTTTGGTCAACCGGGTCGTTTAACTCAGAAAAGGCGTTGGCAATTTCACGCCCGGCAATAAAGAGTTCAAAACGATCAGTAACGCTAGGGTCTTCTTCATTTCTGCGAGATAAAGGAGATATTTCAGTTGGATAGTGATATATAAAGTGGGGCGTAATAAGTTTTGGTTCAACGTCTAGGTCAAAGAGTTTTGCCTGTAACTTTCCGATTTTTTCATCTTTTACGGCTTTTTCACCACGACTCTTGATAAAGTTTACCAATGCCTCATGGTTTGTATAAAATTCTTTTTTATGACCACCGATTATTTCTAAAGAGTCATAAAAAGTCATGCGTGTCCATTTTCCTATTCCAAGATCTATTTCATGTCCTTGGTATGTGATTTGCGTTGTTCCGCAAACTTTTTCGGCAATATAAGAAAAAAGCTCTTCGGTTATATCCATTAAATCAAGGTAAGTTGCATACGCCCAGTAAAACTCACACATAGTAAATTCCGGGTTATGTCTAACCGAAACGCCTTCATTGCGGAAGTTTCTATTTATTTCAAAAACCTTTTCAAAACCGCCTACCAAGAGTCTTTTTAAATATAACTCAGGGGCAATGCGCATATAAAGTTGCATATCAAGGGCATTATGGTGTGTCTTGAAAGGACGTGCGGTTGCACCACCCGGAACGGATTGCATCATTGGGGTTTCTACTTCCAAAAATCCTTTAGACTCCATAAAGTTTCTAAATTCTTTGACTATTTGGCTACGTTTATTAAAGATTTCTCTCGTTCGAGGAGTAGAAATAAGGTCAACGTAACGTTGACGATAGCGAGTTTCAACGTCTTTGAGTCCGCTCCACTTATCGGGAAGGGGACGCATAGAACGAGTAAGCAAAGTTAATTCAGAACATTCAAGGGTTAATTCTCCGGCTTTTGTACGAAATAAACGCCCTTTAACTCCGACAATATCACCTATATCAAGTTTTTTAAAGGTGGCGTATTGTTCTTCGCCAAGAATATCTCTGGCAACGTAACACTGAATTTTTCCGGTAATATCAAGTAAGTTAAAAAAGGCAACTTTACCCATTAAGCGATTAGAAATTATACGCCCGGCACACACAAAAACAGTTTCTAAGTTTTGAAGCTCTTCGTCTGTTTTATCGCTATATTGTAAAATATCCGTAGCGTGGTGTATTTTTTCAAAACCATTGGAATAGAGTTTGACATTATTGTCTAAAAGTTCGCAAGATTTACTTACGCGATTTTTTAAAACTTCGTTTAGCTCGTTACGCTTGGCAAAGTTTTGTAGCATAGGCATAAAATAAGATGCGTGTGGCGATTTTGTTGCTAATTTGATTTTATTGGAAGCAACATTTTTAGAATCTGAGGATTCAAAAGAATTAGAACCGTTATTAAATTGATTGTTTGAACTCAACTTTTTCTCCCAAATACATACCATAAAGCCAGTGTGTTTATTTATATAAAGAATATGAAACTTAAAGCAAAGCGGAGAGTATGCTACACTTTGTTTTTTAATTTAGCGCGTCAAAAATTATATTAAAACAAGACGTTAAACAATATATTAAAATATAATTTCTTTAGGATATAATTAAATTTAAGCTGTTTTGATGGTTTTTTGAAAGTTTTAGCTAGGTCTTAAAACTCTCAAACAACAAGCTTTAAGGTTATGATAAATCTTGTTTTGAGTCAAGCAAAGAGAAAAATAAGAATACATTTTGTGGCTTATTTTTTATGTTTAAACAATTCGGCAATATTTTTTTGGTAAGGATTCCTCAATACGCCGTTTTCTGTGATAATTCCGGTTATTAACTTAGCCGGAGTAACGTCAAAGGCAAAGTTAAAAACTTTTACGTTGTAGGGAATAAGCCTGTGTTCTCCGATATGACTAACCTCTTTTGAAGGTCTGGTTTCAATGGGAATATCTTCTCCGCATAACGTTTCAATATCTATTGTTGAACTTGGTGCGGCGACATAAAATGGAATTCCGTGTTCTTTGGCAATAATGGCAACGCCGTATGTACCTATTTTATTTGCAGTATCACCGTTAGCAGCGATGCGGTCTGCTCCGACAACAACGGCATCAACCAATTTTCTTTGCATTAACAAAGCACAAGCATTGTCGCAGGCGACGCTTACTTCGATTCCGTCTTTTGCTAACTCATAAGCGGTTAAGCGAGCCCCTTGAAGAAAAGGGCGAGTTTCGTTGGCGATAACTTTAATGTGTTTGTTTTGTTCTATTGCACCTCTAATTACGCCTAAGGCCGTGCCATATCCGGCTGTTGCCAAGGCTCCGGCGTTACAGTGTGTCATGATCGTCCAACCGTCTTGTAACAATTCTCCGCCGAAAAAACCCATTTTGCGGTTGTTTTCAATATCTTCTTGTTGAATAAGCCTTGCTTCTTTGAGCCATAAAGCCAAAAGATCTTTTGCCTCAATCGTATTATTTTCCAACCAAAGTTTACGCATTCTTTTGATTGCCCAACGTAAATTTACTGCTGTTGGTCTGGCGTTGGCGATATATTCCAAAAGGTGGGCTAAGGTAACACGCCAATCAGGAGTATTTAGGGCTTCATTTAAAGCAATGCAAGCACCAAAAGCCGCACTAACTCCAATAGCCGGAGCACCCCTTACGACCATAACCTGTAGTGCTTTCACTATATCGTCTGTGGTTTGGCATACAAAAAAATCTTCTTGAACGGGTAAAAAACGTTGGTCTAATAAAGTTAACGTTAAGGTATCATCAGAAAAATATATATGTTCAACCATAAAAGTTCCTCTCTGAGTTTATTGCAGGTAAATTTTTAATATAAGACCATTGCAAAAATACGTTTTGCGTACTTTTATCATCGTTTTATGTGTTGCACACACACCGCATAAAATGACTTAAGGCACAAAAAAATTCATTTCACAGGAAAAAATAAATTTTCCTTTGTTTTGAAGGATACCACCAAAGCCCCGCAAGCTTCTCAAGGTCCACGGCAGGCAAACCAGCCTATTGGCTTTATCCGTGATTTTTGGAGTGTCTTTCCGGAGTATCTTTCTGGCGAAAGCCACTTTGAAGCTATTGCACAATAGTCTCAATATAATTAAAACATTTTTAACGACAAGTAAAACCTAATTTTCAGATTAAAACAGCAAAAAACTTTTTATAAATCTTTTTTTCTTAAATTCGGCAAACTTGGCGGGTGATCACCATAAACAATTAATCTACCTTTTCCTGAAAGAGTAAGTTGTTTTTGTATTTTTCCAAACATTTTATCCATATTTTTCAAATGAATAAGATAATATTGTTCTTCTTGGCTGAAATTTTCTTGTTTAATGCCCAAAGGTGTAAAGTTTTCTTTGAAATATTCTTTTACTACATGCTCAGGCAGCCTGTTTTTTAACCATGGACCGTGTGCTTCCATTGTAATTACAAAACAAAACAGCGGATTTTTCGCTTGATTTATTTCAATGTTTATTAAATCAGCCAGAGCCAAATCGCTTATATATGGTCCAAATTTTTCAAGGTGATTTAATTCTTCCAAGGCTAAAAAACGTTCAAAACCAAGGTTAGGTATAACCAAAGAACGGTTAAAAAATTTTTTGGCATAAGGGTGGACACATAATGTTTCGTATCCTTTGTTTTTTAATTCTCTTGCAAAAGACCAGAGAGGGTGATTTTTTGCAAAAAGATAGGGGTTAAAAAAACAAGGGCCTAATTCTTCTTCTTTTAAACCGGTGAGAACGCTAAATTCGGTACGCATTGTATAAGCCCCAAAGGGGTTTGTTGTTAAACTTAAAACTCCGTTGTTTGTTTTTAAATTATCCCAATTAGGAAGCAGGTTTGTGTCTTTAAGATTATGAAAATAAGGGCGTATATCCCAAAAAGATTCGGCTTGAATTAAGATAAGATCTTCTTGATTATTGACATTTTGAGAGTTGAGGAATAGTTCTAACTCGTTAAGATAAATCGTGTTTTTAGGTTTTATCAACTCATTGTTGTTTTTAAATGAAGTAAAAATTTGTTTTTTAAAATTGCCACAAGCTATGGGGTGTATTAACGCCGCAGAGAAAGGTCCGTTGGTTTGGGCGTCTTTTACTGCGTTTGAACTAACCGGACAGCGTGATAAGATAACAGAAGCGAGTTTTGGCAATTTTGCATAAGACATCAATATTAATAATAAGATTGAAATAGTTACAACACAAAACGGTAATATCAGACTAAAAAATATATTTAAAGAGTAGAGCGGGGTTTCTAATAATATCGCCCAAACTAAAAATAACAAACTTACGCCAAGTAAAACAGATAATCTTTTTATAGGCAAAAATGGTAAATATAAATCGGGAAATTGCACGGCTTGTTTTAAAAGCCAAGCATCAGCCAAAACTATAGGTTCGTGTAAAATATTTTCTTTCGTCGAGTTTAAAATAACCAATAAACTGCCTATACCGAGAGTTAAAACTAAGGCACTGATCGGACGTTGCAAAAACAGAAAAAAGAAAAGAAAAAAAGAGATTCCGGCTAACCCCGTAAATATTTCTGCGAATAAAGTTTTGGGTTTGGTCTTGATAATTAAAGATAGAATATTGTTAAGCTTTAAAGATTGACTTTTTTCGCTTAAAATCATTGATATGCGTTGTAATACAATCATGATAAAAGCGGAGACTAAGCTAAAGCTAAAAAGATACAAAGTTTCAGACATAAATTTATTTTTTGGTTTTGTTCATGATTGATTCAGCATCGGGCTCAACGCTAAATTTGAAAAAATCCGCAAAAAAGTTGCTTAAAAAGTTTGGCATAAAGTTTAAACTCTTAATACCTAAGCTTAGTAAAAAAGGGAAGGAAATATGATCGTTATTTTTTTCCAATTGTTTTTTTATATAAAAAGCGGCTTTGTCGGCTGTCCAATAAAAAGGCTTAAACCCTTTAAGGCGTAAACTCATTGGTGTTTTGATATAGCCCGGACACGCAACACTTATTCTTATCGGAGTTTTTTTATAAAAGCTGTTCATAGCCAGAGCATAACTTAAAATAGCTGCTTTGCTTGCTGAATAAGCCGGCGATGAGGCGAGCGGAAAATATGCGGACAGGGAGCTGATAAACACAACTTGTCCTTTTTGTCTGGTGTTCATTTCTTTAAGTATTGTTGAACCAAGGGTAATGGAAGAAGTCGAATTTAGATGCATTAAACGATAAACGTCAGAAACCGCTTCCATTTCTCCATTTGGCAAAACTCCCGAGGAAATTCCCGCATTGATGAATGCCAAATCTATTGGCGTTTTAGCATCAATTTTTTTAATTGTTTCAATACTGTTTTCAATATCGTTTAAGTCGCAAAAAATACATTCGCTTTCTGCACCTTGTTGAGAACAAAGAAGCTTTACTTGGCTTAGGCGTTCCGTATTTCGCCCTAAAAGACTTAACTTAATATTGGGGCTTGCATATGCTTTTGCCAGAGCTGTTCCTAGTCCGCCACCGGCTCCGGTAATTAAGATATGTGTTTTCAAGGTGTTGCCCTATAGCTAAAAAGCAGATAAACGTTTTAGGCTTGGTTTTTGATTCTATTAAGCTGATATTTTGCTAAATAAAAAGATTATTAACAGGCTTTATATAACAAAACACCGCCTTCGTCGTGTCCTTTTATGGGAATTTCTTTTGCGGGAATTTCTTTATAAAGCTTAAAATTGTTCTTTTTATAAAAAGTTAAAGCTCTTTTGTTATCATTCCAACAAAACAAACTTATACCATTACAATTTTTTTCTTCCATATTTTGCAAAGCTCTTTTCATCAATAAGGCGGAGAAACCTTGACCTCTTAACTGTTCTTCAATCCAAATCGTATTAATATAGAGGCTGTTTGGTACAGCAGTTTCAAGAATAGGGCGTACGATTTTAAGGCGTTTATCAGAAATAAAATTTTCCATTAACAAAGGAATAAAATGATCTTTAGCCGGATAAGAAAACAAAAGGGCGATAATATTTTCTTCATAAGTTAAAAGAGTCATATTCTCCGATAAATATGGAGATTCTCCTTTCATTAAAGCCGTAGCTAAAATTTTTTCGGCTTTTAAAAAAGGGACTAAGTTTGAAAATAAATGTTCAACAACGCCTTCGCTTGTTTCGCTGATTATTTCGGCGAGCTTTTCTGCATCATCAGGACAGGCATAACGTATATTTAAAAAATCGGTTTCCAAGGCTACACTCTTTTTTTATTTTTGTACTTTCGGAAGTTCTTCCGCAACAATATCAAGAACTTTGATAATTTCGTCTTTTTGATGAACGGAAGATAAAAAGAAACGTAACCTTGCCAATCCTTCTTCCACAACAGGATAAATAATAGGCATTACATTAATGTTTCTATTAAATAGGTGAGTTGCCAAACGTCCGGCAATCAAAGAACTTCCTACAATAATGGGAATAATTCCATAACCTTGGGCATATCCGGTATTGAAATTGCGTTTTTTTGCTTCTTCCAAGAAAAATGAGCTGATTTCTTGAAGTTTTTGCACTCGTTCAGGTTCGGCACGCATTAAGTCAATAGCCTTGGCAGAAGCCGCCGCCAGCGGGGGAGACATTCCCACACTGTAAATAAAGCCTGCTGCACAAAAACGTAAAATATCAATTAATGTATTGCTTCCCGTAACAAAACCACCACAAGAACAAAGGGTTTTTGATAGAGTTCCCATCCAAATATCTACGTCAGATGGGTTAATATTAAAATATTCTGAACAGCCTCGCCCGCTTTTACCGAGTATCCCTAAAGAATGTGCTTCATCAATCATTAAAAAACTAACATATTCTTTTTTGAGCTCGATTAATTCATTAAGCTTTACGATACTACCGTCCATGCTAAAGATGCCTTCGCTAACGATTAAGGCTCGTTTATATTGAGAGCGAGTTTGTTTTAATAACTCTTCCAGTGCTTTGGGGTCGTTATGTGCATAAGAATAGCGTTTTGCACCTGATAACACAGCTCCCTGTATAATTGAGTTATGAGCCAAGGCATCGTGATAGATAACGTCTTCTCGTCCAAAGAGAGTTGAAATAACCGAGACGTTTGTGGCGTGTCCGCTAACAAAGGTTAAAGCGTTTTCAACTTTATAAAGTTTGGCAAGTTTTTCTTCAAGTTCTCTGTGGGGTGGGCGTTCGCCGGAAACCAAACGACTCGCTCCCGCGGAAGTTCCAAATTCTTCCATTGCCTTTATTGCGGCGGCATTAATTTGGGGGTGTCCGTTTAGTCCAAGATAGTCATAAGTAGAAAAATTGTAAAATTCTTGATCGTTAATTTTGGTCTTGTTTTTTGCCATAGTTTGATGACAGGCAAAAAAAGGATTTAAGACATTCATTTTTTCCGCAATTGCACGTTGAACTTGAAGTTGTTTAAATTGAGGCAATTCTTCAAATTGTGCGTAATTTGTCGGAATAGAGCTTGAACGTCTTGCTTTGGGTTGTAAATTTGTATTAAGTAAAGCTGGGTTTATTTTTAAAGTCTGAAGTAACTCTTGCTGTTTGTCCGAGCTAAGTTGATTTGAATTTTCCGGTTTTGAATTATTAGAAGTCGCCACTATTATGAATTCCTTAATATTTTCTCACGTTGTTGTTGGGTTAAATTAAGAGCATGTTGTTGATTTAGCTGTTCTAAAATCTGCTCTTCATTATTACTTTGCTCAACTTTTGCATGTTCTGTTTCGGTCTGTCCCGAGAGCATTTCATACATAGCTTTGGCAATACTTAAAGCTGTTGTTTTATCGTTTAACGCAAAAACATAATTATTAAGACCAAAACGTTGGTTTAGGGCTATTCCACACTCAACAGCCATTAATGAATCAATACCTTGTTGAACCAATGGGGTATCAATTTTAAAATAATCAACAGAAATCATTAAAACATTTGCTATTTCTTTGCAAACAATATTTGCAAATATTTGTAATGCTTCTTGTTGCGAAACCCCTTTAATCATTTCTTGAGGCGTTTTTTCCATACTTTGTTTGTTTTGTTTTTGTGAACTTAAAAATTCAAAGCGTGGCAAAGAAAAAAGATTTTCGCTTGATTTACCTTGCCAGTTGCAGGCAAAATAATGGCTTTGTTCAATCTGTTTCATAATACTGTTTTCAAGCCAATCAAGGGCTAGTTCTGATTTTAAACAATCAGCTCCAAGCATGTTGGTCAACATAAGCCTTGCTTTTGGATTATTTTCGAGCATTCCAACATCATCAACAGGACCCCAACCTATAAATTGAGCCGATAAATTTTGTTGTTTTCTTAAACCAACTAGGGTTTCAAGCATGCCGTTTGCGGCGACATAGGCGGCTTGACCCGGGTTTCCAAAGGCGGTTGTTGCCGAAGAATAAAGCACAAAGAAATCAAGGTTAGAGCTTAGGCTATAGTTGTGTAAGTTCCAAGCCCCGATACTTTTTGCAGATAAAGCATTTTCAAGGCGTTTGGGTGTAAGACCCGAGATTACGCCGTCTTCCAAAACTGCGGCGGCGTGGATAATGCCTTTAAGAGGTGGCATATTTTGTAAAGCTTCATCAAGTTTGGTTTGCAAAGCCTGATCATCTGAGACATCAGCCGAACAAATTTTTATCTTACAGCCTTTTTTGTTAAAGTCTTCAATAGTATTTTGAGTTTCAATATTTTTTACACCACTGCGACTTAATAAAATAAGGTGTTTTGCCCCTCTTTGAATAAGGCGTAAGGCTGTGGCAAAGCCAAAACCTGCCGTACCTCCGGTTACAAGATAAGTTGCATCAGAGTTTAGCGTGAGTTTAGCTTGTTTTTCAACAAGAGCTTTAATATCCTTTTGGGTTTCATCGCTCTCCATAGTAATGACCAACTTACCTATTTGACCGGCTTGTTGCATTGCTTGGAATGCATCAACGGTTTGGGTGCGTTTAAAGTTGGTATATGGTAAAGGTGTAAAGATTTTTTGTTCAAATAAAGTCATTAATTCTTGGAGCAGTTCTCTTGCCAAGATGGGTTTGTGTAATAAAAGTTGGTCAAGGTCAACACCGTAAAAGGTCAAGTTATTACTAAACGGTCTAAGACGTAAAGCAGAATCGGCATAAAAATCTCTTTTCCCTAGCTCTAAAAAACGCCCGAAAGGACGGAGCAAGGAAATGCTTGCCGAGATTGCCTCGCCCGATAACGAGTTAAGAACCGCGTCAACGCCTTCACCGTTTGTAGCTTCTTTAATTTGTTCCACAAAAGCTAAAGAACGAGATGAATAAATTCCTTTTATATTGAATTGTTTTAAGAACGCTTGTTTTTCCGTCGCTCCTGCGGTTGCGTATATTTCAAGCCCCAAATGTTGGGCTATTTGTATCGCCGCCAAACCAACGCCGCCGGCAGCACCGTGGATCAAAACTCTTTCTCCGGCTTTTAGCTTAGCAAGGTGTTTTAAACTATACCATGCGGTAGTAAAAGTTACGGGAATAGTGGCGGCTTCGGCAAAGCTGAACTGTGTTGGTTTTTTGATAATGGCATCGGCTTTCGTGGTTACTTGAGTTTGGAAACAAGAGGGGGCGAAACAAAGAACTTCGTCTCCGACTTTCCAGTCTTGCACATTTTTTCCAAGACTTGTAATAACGCCGGTACATTCTATTCCCATTCCGGGACCGGAAAAACCGTTTTCCAACGATTCATCAAGGAGCATTCCAAGGCTCCACATTACGTCTCGAAAGTTTAAGCCCACTGCTTTAACCAAAACTCCGACTTCGTCATCAGCAACTTGTTTTGCTTCGGTTTCACGCCAATAAAGGTTTTGTAAACGTCCGGGAATATCAAAGTCAAGCTTGGCACTTTTAATTGGTTTAGCTTTTTCTTGATAATTGTTAAGTTCTTTTATTCTCGGGCTAAGGCGTAAATCATCGGCAAAGACTAATTCACGTTCTTTACTTGGGGCTAAAAGTTCTTGCACAAGATTATTGATGCCTTGAACATTGTGTAGATCAAGCAAATGAACGTTTAAGTGGCGTAACTCAGACATTAAGACTTTAGTAAAACCCCAAACCGCACCTTGGGAAGGAATTAAACGAGATTGAGGAAGTTTTGATTTTGCAGTTTTGTAGTCTGTTAAACTTAAAGCTCCGCCTGTAATTACCCATAAACGCTCTTTAAATTTCAATTCATCAAGGGCGGTTGCCAAGGTTCCAAGGTTGTTTAAGTTTTCGGTTTGTTGTTTTAGCAACTCTGAAGGGTTATTAATAATATTTTCTTCAAAAGCGTTTAAAAACAAGATATTATAATTTTGTAAATCATAATTTGCCAATAATTGCTTCCAATCTTTTAGTTCAAATAAAGAACCAATATCTTTCTTTGTATTACTTTCTATGATTGTAACAGAAATATTGTTAATTGAGAGTTGTTCTTTTATCTGTGTGGCGAGTTTATATCCTGCTGTTTGACTGTCTTTTGTTAAGATTAGGTAATTTTTATTTTCCTGTTTTGCCTGTTCAACAATAAGTTCTTGTGTTGTCTCTTCGGGTTTTTGAGCTAATAAGATAAAGCCCGGTCCTGTTTGAGGGTCGTTTAAAGAAATTGTTTGTATGTTTTTAAACCCTGCTTGATTTAAGTGGGTTATCCATTCGTCTTTGCTTTGAAAACGTGAAACAGGGTTTTGATTATCGATGGAATCATTCCACCATTCCGGTTGAATTCCAAATATATAATCTGTAAAATTATCAGGTTCATGTTCGCTTAAACATAAAATTCCGTTTGGCGACAACATCTTAAACGCATTGTCCAAAATTTTTGGAGCTTGTTTACTTTCATATAAACAATTGGCAATCAATATTAAGTTATTTTGATTATAAAATTTATTTTTATAATCGTCTGTCAGCTCTTCTTCTAAATTCAGACTGAGTGATGTAATCGTTTTATTTTTGAAAAATACCTTGTTTAAAGCTTCCGCTTGATTAGCGTTATTTTCTATATTTGTATAAGAAATGTTAAGGTCGTCAAGCTGATATTTTACCGTGTTTAACAAAGTTTGAGAATCTTTTGCCAGTTGCAATATTTTTATTGCCTTTCCGTCTTTATTGCTATTTAGATAATTTGATAAACAAGTTTCAATCCCTTTAACAAAAGGAGTTAACATTACGGAATGATTAAAATATTGTTTTTGTAATGACTGTGGAAGAGTTAAAGGCGGATTTTCTTTTAAGCTTTTTTGGTTAAAGTTTATTAGGTATGATAAGAGAGCGGCTTCTGTTGCATAATTAGGATATTCGGCAATTAAAGTTTGCCAGAGCTGTGTGGTTTGCGGGCGATTTGGGTCGGGTAACAAACGCCAACCTTCGTTTTCTTTTTTTACAAACTCTGCTTGTTCCAAAACTTCCATGATAAAATAGAGCCAAGCTTCTTGTTCTGATTTTATTGTTTTTAAGGAAATTTGTTCGTTGATGTTAAAAAGTTCTTTTTGAGAAACTTTTAAGATTTCTGAAATATAATCATAAGCAGAGGTTAAAGAAATAAAACGTAAAAGAAGATAAGGCGATAAAGCGTTGTTGTTTTTTGTATTGAGTTTAGTAAATTCTTCGTTGACTGACTTTGTTATCTCTTCCGTTAATTTTTCCAAAGAGATCTTGGCGTTATGTAACTTTGACGAACTATGTAAGCTTGGTTCTAAAACTTGATGATAGGCTTTGTTTGGAATAAATTCACTTTCCAAGCTAAAGGCACGGCGGAAGCGACAGCCTCTAAGCTCTATTAAAGGTTTACCCGTTGCGTCAAAGAGTTTAAAGCGTGCAACAACAGAACGGGGGCTGATTCGTTCTATTTGTGTATGTACAAATTTGGCTTGTCCCTCTGCAAAAAGAGTAATTTCATCAAAAAATGAAGGCAAGTAAACCTTGCGTGCGTTTTTATCACGCTCTTTTCCCAAGAGTAAAAATAAAGTATGAAAAGCTCCGTCTAATAAAGTAGGAGCAATCAACATGCCCTTAGCAGAGTCGGCACAAGGTGTTTCAAGTTCGGCAAAAACTTCGGCATTTTCTTTGTTTTTATTAACCCAAGCCTGTTTAACCGTTTGAAAGTTTTCTTTGTAGTTAAGAAAAAAATCTTTGGCGGTTTGATATAAAGCGTCTTTGTTTATAATTTCGGCGTTTTGTTTAAATTTATCAATATCACTAAGTTCGCTTGGTTTCGGTGTGTTTGCAATAGTTTTGATACGCCCGGTAAAGACCGTGGCAAAAGGTTCTCCGCTCATATATGGGCGAGTTTCATATAAGAAACTTCCGTCTTCTTTGCTGATTTTAATTCTTGTGCTTTGAGTAAGATTTTTTGACAAGTCAAAAGCACGCAAAATAGAGAGACGTTCAATTTCTACTTGATCTTTTTGATAAGTTTCTTTTGCGGCGGCGAGTATTGTTTCAATCATTCCGGCAGCCGGAAAGATGGTCGAATTACCTGCGATATGTCCGTTTAACCATGAAAAATCAACGGTATTAATCACGTTTTCATAAACAGAAGGGTTAAGAGGTAAAGCCCAACCTAAAAGCGGGTGAAGCCTTTCGCCTTCGAAATAAGAGCGGTGTTCAGGTGTACGCTCAAGCCAACAATATTCTCTGTTCCATGTATAAACGGGTAATTCTTTACGTTTATATGGTTTTAAGAATATTTGTTTAAAGTCTATATTCCAACCTTTTAGCCAAGCAAGCTTCCAGTTATCTTGGAGGGTATTATATTCATCTGCATTATTTTTTAAAGCAGATAGGTAACAGCCGGTTACGGAATGTTGTGAAAAAATATTTCTTAGATAAGACTGTAAAATAGGGTGAGCGCCTATTTCCATAAAGTGGAGTATGCCTTGTGAAATGGCTGTTCCTACCGCTTTATTAAAGTTAACGGTGTTACGCATATTTTTCCACCAATAGTCGGCATCAAGCACTTTATTGTCTTGGTTGTAACCTTCTACGGTAGATAAAAACTCAATCGTGGGCTTTTGAGGTTTGAGGTCTTTGAGCGATGAAATAAATTTATCTTTTATTGATTCTACTAAATGGCTGTGAAACGGATAGTTGATATTGGTCATTTTTGCCGCATGATGCAATTTTGTACATTTTTTTACAAAAGCTTGCAAAAGCGTTGTTTCTCCGGAAACCGTCAAAGACTTTTCGGTATTAATAGCCGCAACGACCAATTCGCCATTATATTCCGCCAAGAGTTCTTGAGCTTGTTGAAGGCTGATATTGGCAACCGCCATATGTCCTAAATTTTTTAATTCGCCTAATAAATGACTGCGATAATGGATTACTTTAACGGCATCTTCTAAACTTAAAGCACCGGCCGTATAAGCCGCCGCAACTTCACCGACGCTGTGTCCGAGAACGGCCGTGGGTTTTATTCCTTTGGAAGCAAGATATTCAACGATACCGACTTGAATTGCAAACAGTAAAGGTTGGCTATATTCAGCCTGAAGATATAAATCTTTAAAGTCTTCGGGGTTAGAGATCATTTCGACTAAAGACCAATCTTGAAGCTTAGCTAGCAGGTTGTCAATTTTTTTGATGGTTTCTTTGAATAAAGGTGATTTGTGGAACAAATCTTTACCCATTCCGAACCATTGACTGCCGTTTCCGGAAAAAACGAAAGCACCTTGGGCGTTTTGGGCAACGGATTGAGCATAAAATTTATACTCTGTTGTATCTTGAACAAACGCTTCAAGTTGTTTAATTAATTCTGTTTTTGAATTGGCAAAAAATACGCTACGACTTTCTAAACTTTCTTTGTTAAAAGCGGCGGAACAGGCGATATTGTAAAGTTCGCTTTCTTCTGTTTCTTTAATTAAGTCGGCGTAAGCTTTTGCTTGTTGAATTAGGCTGTTTTTATGTTTAGCACTTAAAAAGAGAGGAGTTTCAGATACATTAAGGCTTTTTTCAGCAGTTTTTTGACTGCTTGCTGTAAATTCTCTTAATACGGCATGTGCGTTTGTTCCGCCAAAACCAAAAGAGTTAACGCTAATTAAACCGCCTTTTTCTACTTGAGGCAGTGGCGTTATTTGACTAGGAACTTTAATATTTAAAGCGTCAAAGTCAATGTTGGGATTTGGAGTTTTAAAATGAACGTTTGGCGGAATTTTTTTATGTTTAAAGACCAAGAGGCTTTTAATTATCCCGGCTATACCTGCGGCCGGTTCAAGGTGTCCAATATTGCTTTTAACAGAGCCGATATACAAAGGGCGTATTCCGCTAAGATGTTTTGCTAAGGCGTTTCCGAGAGCAGAGGTTTCAACGGGGTCTCCGGCGGCTGTCCCTGTTCCGTGAGCTTCAACGTAAACGAGTTCTTTTTTGTCAAGATTAAAATTATTATAAGTTTCTTCTAAAATTTTTGTTTGCATAGCCTCATTGGGCAAGGCTATTCCGTGAGAACGACCATCAGAATTTACGGCAGTTCCTTCAATAACTCCCATAATCAGGTTATTGTCTTTTATGGCATCTTGTAAGGGCTTAAGAATAAGACAACCCGCACCTTCACTGCGGGCATAGCCGTTTGCGGCGGCATCAAACGCCTTGCAGCGTCCGTCAAGAGAAAGCATTTGTGCTTTAGCAAATCCAATAAAGGGGTAAGGTGAAAGCAGGGCGTTAACACCACCCACCAAAGCGAGGTTAATTTGGCCGTTTCGCAAGGCTTCGCAAGCTATGTGTAGGGCTACTAAAGAAGAGGAACAGGCAGTATCAACGGTTAAACTTGGACCATGTAGATCATAAATATAAGAAATTCGGTTAGAGATAATACTTAAAGCAGATCCCGTCATGGAGTAAGCGGTGGTTTTTGTCGGAGCATCAGAACTATGAACACTAAAATCCATATTTGACGCACCGATATAAACACCGGTATTTGAACCTTTTATTTCTGATGGTTTTATACCGGCGTGTTCAAAGGCTTCCCAACTGGTTTCAAGCAACATACGTTGTTGGGGGTCTATGTTTATGGCTTCTTTATTTGATATGCCGAAAAAAGAAGGTTCAAAATCTTTGATATGGTTTACGATTCCGGCGGCTTTTGTATAACAATGTCCTTCTAAATTAGGGAGTTTAGAAAAAAAACGCTCTAAACTAAAACGACCAACAGGTAGTTCGGTAACGGCATCAACGCCATTAGCCAAAATATTCCAATAACTTTTTAAATCGTTCACTTCACCCGGAAGGCGACAAGAAGCTCCGATAATCGCTATATGGTTTTTCGCTGCCTTTTTTGTCATTATATAAACTCCGCCTATATGTATAAAATTATAATCTATAATAAGTTAAGGTGTTGGTCAATAAAAAGCTAAAGATTGATAAGCTGGATTACAGCTTAGCAATAGTTTATAGCTAGTTATAATATTGAGAACTATACGCTGATTTTGACAGCAACGCTACATAGAAACAACAACACGTGTTGCAACGGCAATTTGATAAAGAATTTGGGTAATGTCTTTTACAATTTGCATGTCTTTACTATCATATTTAGGCATAACCATTAATAAATCGCCGGGGCCGATTTTTGTATTACTGCTTGATGAAATAGCACCGTTGGCATGAACGATTAAAATATCGTTTTCATCAGCCCTGTCTGTGTAACCGCCCGAATTGTTAACATAGTCTTTAAGTGTATACTTAGAAGAATAGGCGACTGCCTTTGGCATCATGACTTCTCCGCTTACCTGAACGACATCAGAGAATTGCGGAATAACGATTTCATCTCCGTCTTCAAGAATCATGTCTGAAATTAAACCGTTATGAGTTACAACTACAACTCCGTCGGGTTCTACGGTCGCCGCTCTTTGAACAAAGTTTTGTACAAGCTCTGCCTCTCTTATTCTTATTTCCGCTTCATTCGCAGATGAAGAAGTAGCGGTTAAAACAGAGTGTTCAAGTCGCCAGAGTGAATCTTTAATTGTCTTTTTCTGTTGTTCGGCGATACTGCGTCTTTTTATATAGACGGCAGAAGTTTGAGCCAGATCAGGGTTAACGGCTACATAAGACAATAAAGTTCGTAGGGTGGTTGTATTGGTAACAGGGAAGTGAGATTGATTTAAAGTCGCACCGGATACGGAAACCATAATTGTTTTTCCGGCTTTATCCGCCAGATATTCCACAGAATCATTGGGATTTAGTTCAAACTTGTCAAACTCTTTTAATGTTAAATAAACATGAAAAGGTTCTGTGTTTCTTGTTCCCCTTATGCTTACATGAGAGGTGGCACTTTCAGGGTTGGTCAGTGCGTTTAAGTCTGATCCGGTAAATCTTTTGTTTAAGCTTTCAAAAACAGCATGTTGTGGAATTAAACCTGTCGCCAAAATACTTTTACCTTTAGGTCCGACAACAATAACGTCGCCGTCTTGCAGGTCGCTGTTAAAGACATTTCCTTTCAGAATAAAATTATATAAATCTATTGAGGCTATGGTTCTTCCGTTTCTTTGTATTTTTATATCGCGATAACTTCCGCGTTCAGGTAAAATTCCTCCGGCACGGTCAATATAATATAAAGCGGAATCAGTAGTTCCACCTGCGTAACGCCCGGGGTTTTTTACAAAGCCAGTAACATAAACCGCAACAGGTTGAGCCGACAATAATGTTGCATAAGCTTGGACGTTTGAGCGATAAGCCGCACTTAAACTGTCTTTTACCGCATTTTGCAACGAAGAGTTCGGGAGGCCGCCAACACGTACGGGACCAACCTCAGGTAAAAAGATATTACCTTGTTGATCGACCATTAATACTTCATCAAAAGCTGTGGCTCCCCAAATATGTACTAAAATTCGATCACCCGGAGTAATAATATATTTTTCGTTAATTCCGGCGTGATAAGTTCCGGCGAAGAAACCTTGGAATAAGTTGGCACCAAAAGGCGGTATTGATTTAAAATAAGTAGTATAAGCCCCTTGAGCCCAAGCCGGCTTTGAATTGTTGTTATATATTGTGGAAAAAGGAGAGTAACCCGGAACAAAGAGTGGGGATTGATTCATGTTCCCTTCATTTGGATTTATCGTTAAGGCTTGTGGTTTTTGTCCTGCTCCTTGCCCTGATGGCAGTGAACCGGACATAGGCATATTAGATGGTACGGTTCCACGCATGGCAGAAGGGCTTGTTGTCTGGGTAAAGCCGTTTCCGCTTAACCCGTTATCCAAGGTGGTCTGAGCCTTTGCTTGAGTAGAAAAAATAAAAGGTACTAAAATTAAGGCAAATACTATAAAAAAACGTTGCATTTAACTCTCCACATGATCTTTAATTGCTGCAACAACCAGCGATATAATTCCTAATGACATTAACAATCCAATAAACCCAAAAAAAGAAAAAAGCAACGGGCGAGGATAAAGCGATTCGTCAGGCAAGGTCGGTAATTGAAAGGGAATAATATAGCGAGACTGGCTGATTGCTTTAATTCTTGCACTTTCTAAGGTTGACATTGCTTTTACCAATTGTTCTTGAGCAAATTGTTCTTCAATTACTAGTTGTGAATAATTACCGATTACAGAGCTTAAAGTTTCATTGTTGTCGTTTACGCCGGCTAGTCGAGACTTTTCTTTGGCGATTTGTTCCTTTAACGCTTTGAGCTTATTTTCGAGCATAACTACATGGATATTTTTTTTGCTTTTTACTTGTATGGTGGCGGCGAGTTCGGCTTGAGTTGAGGCGAATGCAACTTCGAGGCTTGCGACAACTTCTTCTAATTTTTTTGCTGTTTCTTGTGGGTCTAAAAGTTCTTTTCCGTCTCTAAAGCCTTGTAACGCTATACGAGCTTTCGCCAGCCTTTCTTCGGCAAGTGTAACTTCTTCTTTGGTTAGCCTGATTGAATCTTGGTGAGCCCTGTTATTCATTTGGTTTACCAAAGCTTCACTGTTTTGTAATATTAACTTGTTAATAGTTTGTGCCATTTCCGGAGTATAAGCTTTAACATAAACAGTAATAAAGCCTTTATCCATGTCATAGGTAGCAGAAACAGCCCAATGCCAAAATTCTAAAAGTTCTTCTTGTGTATGGTTTCTTGAAAGGCGTGAAATAATGTCTCGAGAACGGCTTGAATAGTGCCCGACAAAGTCAACTTGTGCTTGGATATGATTTAACATATCCATTGATAAGATATATGCTTGGACTATGTGTGCGTCTGCAACGGTTGAAGTTGGGGCTGCGCTTAATGCCAAAAGCCCGCCTAAACCACCTGCATCGGCATTCATATCGTTACTGCGTACGGCAAAGTTTGACTCGGAAATATACATTGGCGAGTGGATGAAAAAAAGGTATAAAAAGATCAAAACAGTTGGAAAGTAAACAAAAACATAAAGCATAGATTTTGTACTACGTTCTTTAACTTTTTGTTTTAGTTGGTGTTTATAATGAGAAATTGTTTGTTTTTTTAACACTATTTTTTCCTTTTACAGAGTTCTTGATAGTCTTTTGCGGCTAAATCAAGGTCGTCATATTCTATAAACTTACCTTTAGAAAGTATAATCACTTTACTACAGAAATTTTTTATTGTGTTCATGCTGTGTGATACGACAATGAGGGTTGCAGTTTTTATCCGTTCTTTAAAAATTCTGTCACACTTTTCTCTAAAAGAAGCGTCGCCAACCGCCGTTACTTCGTCAATAAGGTAATAATCAAAGTGAAACGCCATACTTAAACCAAAGGTAAGTTTGGCGTTCATACCTGATGAATAGGTATAAACAGGCATGTCCATATATTCGCCGAGTTCGGAAAAATCTTCTACATAGGCGACTGTTTCTTCAAAAGGCTTGTTAAATAGCCTGCAAATAAAACGCATATTTTCTCTGCCTGAAAGCTTGGAATTGAAACCTCCGGCAAAACCCAAAGGCCAAGAAATGCGGGCGTTTCTGATAACTTCACCTTTGTCCGGCGGCTCGCTGCCTCCGATAATACGGATAAGAGTAGACTTCCCCGTGCCGTTTGGTCCTAATATTCCTGTATTTATCCCCGGTTTAAAGTCATAGGAAACATCATCTAGAATGATTTTTCTACCATGTTTTGTTTTATAAGATTTATAAATATTAGCTAGTTTTATCATAATATTATACCATTATAGTGCTAAGTAGGCTTTTTTTCTTGTATAACGTTCAAGGAGTAATCCTAAAAAAAGTATACCGATAGAGATAAGAGCGTGTGTTTTAAAATTTAGGCTTGGGTTTGGACTGTAATGTAAAAAAGAGCCTCTTAATATTTCTATAAAGGTTGCCATTGGGTTCCATAAAAGCACATTTCCTACACCGGGAACAGCTTTTGGAGAAAAGAAAACACCGGAAATCAGAAATAAGACACGCATTACCATCGGAACAAGTTTTTCAATAACAGGTATATATAAAGACAAAGATGCCAAAGTTAATCCAAGACCAAGGGAAAAAAATAAAATTAAAATAAAAGTCAGGAAAAAACTCATTGGGTCTAATATGGCTATGCTGAAGCCAAGATAATGGGTAAGGATCAAAAATGCACCCATCACTATAAATTCGGTTACAAAAGTAACGATAGTTGCCGATAAAAATAAGTCTAAAGGGCGAATATACGCATAGGTTAGAAGAGAGCGATTTGTTCTTACTGCTTCCATGCTGCGACTGATTGTATCAGAAAACATATACCAAGGACTAAAACCCATTAACAAAAATATCGGAATAGGCAGACCGTTTTGATATTGTAAGCCCATAGCCGCACGAATTCCCCAAAACACGCCTATTCCAAAAGCTATTTTGATGAGTTGCCACAAATATCCAAGGCGAGATTGACCATGTAACCCATGAATCTCTCTTAAAGATAAAGCCCAAAGAACCCGTCCTTGTAACTTTAAGCTGGATAAAAAATTTGTGCTTACGCTTTGGTTTTGCATCTTTTTTTATTGTACGGCAATATTTATTGCAGGGCGAAGAACCCAATCGGACTCGTTTTTATTTTCTTTTTGCTTACAAAAAGCTCTTTGAGAGTCTGCTTGATTTGCGATAGTCGCTTCAAAGCAGGCTTCGCCTAAGGCAGAAATATAGGGTTGCCCCAAGACAACAGTTAAAGTTTGACCTTTATCGTTGGTGGTAACGCTTTGACCTTGGTGCATTCCTTGATAGAGCTTGCTATAGTCTTCGTTTGTTCTTGGTGGAAGCTGATTTGAAGCTGTGTTAAAACGAGATGCGCAAGCACTTGTGCTTAAAATAGAAATGCCAATAGCAATCATTAAGATAATTCGTTGCATAGAACTCTCATTTTATAGTGTTTTATTGTTATATTTGTTTAAATTTAAAGTTGTTTTTATTAAATGTTGTATGTTTTTTAGTTTGCGGTTAGATATTTTATTCAAACTTAGTCAAAATGTCAAAGATATGATTTTGCTTGTTCTAAAAAATTGACTTTGAAAAACTGTAATCTTGATATAAACTTGATTCTCGGTTTAGGCAAGTTGTAAACTCTTTTATTTTTTTTCTCTTTTAATTAAGTTAGTTATGGAATATAAAACAAAGGCTTCTTTTTTTCGACGTTTTTATTCGGCGTTATGTGATGAGCTTATAGAGCTACACCCTGCCACAGGCGGTTGTGGGTCTTGTCTGGAAAAAATGTTGACTATAGACGAGCGTATTCAAAAAAAACTTGAGATAAAGTTTCCGATTGATGTTGTTTATACTTGGGTTGACGGAGGCGATCCGCTACACGCTGAAAAACGCAATAGTTTTTTACCAAAACAAAATAATATTCACCCAAACGGTTTAGAAAACGCACGCTTTAGAGACAACGAAGAGTTGCGTTATTCTTTGCGTGCTTTAGAGACATTTGCCCCTTGGGTTAGGAAAATTATTTTAGTTACAGATGCTCAAATTCCTAATTGGCTTAATACGTTAAACGGAAAAATTCAGATAGTGGATCATAAAGATTTTATTCCGCATGAATACCTTCCGACTTTTAACTCTCATGTTATTGAAGCTTTTTTGCATAAAATCCCGGAACTTGCCGAACATTATATTTATTTGAATGATGATGTGTTTTTGGCACGTCAGACAACAAAAGCGAGTTTTTTTAGTTCAAACGGGTTGCCTTTTGGTTTTGTTGATTGGCGGGCGAGGCGTTTATCGGGATATAAATTTACCAAAACTCCACATGCTCAGTCTTATTTTAATACGCTAAAATTTTTTGAACAAAAACACGTTGAGACAAACCCCAAATTTATTACGGCACATGGTCCTTATCCCGCAACTAAAACTAACGCAAAAGCGACTTTTGAGTTTTTTGATAAAGAAATTATAAGCTTTTTGAACAATAAATTTCGTACAACCGAAGAGCTGGCTTTTTATTCTCACGCTATGCCTTTATGGCTGTATTCTCAGAAAAAAATTATTCCTTGCGATGAAAAATATTATTATGTACAAACCAGACGGCGTGATCGTTTGGCTTATTATAAAGCTATTTTGAATTCTAAAAAAGATAATGTTGCTCCTTTGTTTTTTTGCATTAACGACGTTGGCAACAGTAAAAAAATAGCTAAATATCAGAAAGACTTACATAAAGTCTTAACGGCTTACTTTCCTCAACCTTCAACTTATGAAAAGTAATATAATAATATGCTGTTTTCTTTGCCCATTATTACATATCATTCTATCTGCAATTTTAAAGACAGGCTTTGTACGCCTGTTGAGTTATTTGCGGAACAGTGTGCAACTTTGGCAAAAAGTGGTTGGCGTGGCGTAAGCTTGGAAGAGGCAGAGGCATATTTTTTAAAGAAAAAACGCCTACCACGTAAAAGTTGTTTAATTACTTTTGATGATGGTTATTTAGATAATTACGTTTATGCCGAACCTATTTTACGCCAATATGGACATTGCGGAACGATTTTTTTAGTTACTGACTTAATAGAAAATCAAGCTGTATTGCGTCCAAACCAAGATGATTTAATAAAAGATCAAAGCCTGACAAGCCTGTTACCAAATGTTCATAACCCTTCGCTTGAGTTGCGCAATGGGCGTACCGTACGTAAGATTATTTTTTGTAATTGGGCTGAAATAAAAAAAATACAGGGAACAAATACAATGCAGTTTGCCCCTCACTCTTTAACCCATGGGCGTGTTGTAAAAAACTTAAGCTTTAGAGAACTTCAACGCCCGGAAGAACGGAGAGGTTTTTTTAGTGTTCCGCCTTATAAAGATATTTGGGGTTTACCTGTTTTTCCTTTGGCCCATGCTTTATTACAACCAGGATATAAACTTAACCCGGAGTTGTTTGAGTTAATTCAAAGTATGGTGCCTCAAGATTTACAAACCGCAAAAATATTTTTATCCGATAAAAAAAACTCTTCTGCTGTGATTCAAGAAATCAAAAAAATAAAAAACTTAGGTGTGTTAGAAAGTGAAAGCGAGTTTCGCCTAAGATTACAAAATGAATTTTCAGGTTGTAGAAATATTTTTAAAGAAAAGCTTGGTCTTGAACCCAAAAGCTTTTGTTTTCCTTGGGGCTCTTACAGTGATATTACCTTGGAAGAAGGACAAAAAGCCGGCTTTAAACTCTTTTATACGACTAAATTAGGCACGAATACTGCGAGTGATGTTTTAGAATTAAAAAGATTTTATGCTTCATACAATAACGGCAAAAAAATTGTAAAAATTTTAAATGCGTTGTCGATTGCACCGTTGGCGAAGCTATATTTTCGTTGGAAGAAATAAGAGGCTTGTAACGTTAACATATAATAATTTAGTATAATTCTTATTGTATTTTAACTCGTTAGATTTATATAGTGTTTTACTTCGCTCCGGCCTTGATTAATAGCTCTACAATTTTAGTGTGGTTTCGCTCCTTAGCGATTTCTAAAGCTGTTTGACCTTCCCCTTTATGATTTATATCCGCCCCTGCTTTGAGCAGTTCTATAATTATATCAGGCTCTTTATTCCAATAGGCTGCCCAAGTTAAAGCAGTACCGCCACCTTGGCAGTCTACCGCATTAACATTGGCTCCCGCTTTTATTAATTCTTTTATTTCAGCCGTATCTGCACCTGTATTTTGAACAGCATACATTAACGCTGTCGAACACCAACCGTCAGTCGCATTCACATCAGCCCCGGCTTTTATCAGTTCTGTTAAAACTGCGAGGTCTTTGTTGCCAAGTGCAAACATCAAAGCGGTTTGACCAAGATACTCTCTTGTCGCTATTCCTTTACCTTCGTTAGGGTTAAGATCAATAGTATTAACGTCAGCACCGTTGGCAATAGCTTTTTTGACTTCTGCTAAACTACCTTTTGCACATAAATCAAGAAATTCCTGCGAATTCATCGCAAACGCTGAAATAGAAAACAAAAAGTTTGATAATAATACTAAAATTAAAAGAGTTATGCGTTTTAACACTTTGTAATCCTTGTTTTTTAGCTGTTTAAAACTGCGAGGTCTTTGTTGCCAAGGGCAAACATCAAAGCGGTTTGACCAAGATACTCTCTTGTCGCTATTCCTTTACCTTCGTTAGGGTTAACATCAATAGCATTAACGTCAGCACCGTTGGCAATAGCTTTTTTGACTTCTGCTAAACTACCTTTTGCACATAGATCAAGAAATTCCTGTGAACTCATCGCAAACGCTGAAATAGAAAACAAAAAGTTTGATAATAATACTAAAATTAAAAGAGTTATGCGTTTTAACACTTTGTAATCCTTGTTTTTTAGCTGTTTAAAACATCTTTAAAACATCGCTGATCTTGTGTGTGCCTAATATCTATTTTTAAAATACAAAATCTTACTGTAAATTCGTTATTTTTTCTTCAATTTCGCTCATTTTAAGCAAAAGCTTCTCTGATTCGGCTTTACAGGCGTTATATTTAGCTAAAAACTCTTGCATGGCTTTTGGATCAGCGTAGGTTTCAGGTTCGGCGAGTTTTTGTTCCAAAGAACTTTCTTCTGTAATCAATAAATTCAATTTATGTTCTAATTTTTCATATTCTTCTTGAAGCGGTTTAACGAGGCGATAAGTTTTATTGCGTTGTTCCGCTTCTTCTCTTTTTAAGCGTTTTTGTTCTTCTTTGCTAAAAGAGTTAACCGTTAAATTGTTTTGTGTATCTGAGCTGTTTGTATTTTGTGTATTATTTTTAGTATTATTTTTTTCTAAGGATTTTCTGGCTTCGGCATATTCTAAAAAACCATTTTCATAAACTGTAAAACCATTGTTATCTAAAAGCCAAACTTGTTCCGCTACTTCTGACAATAAATAACGGTCGTGAGCAACCATTAAAATAGTGCCGGTAAAGTTATTTAGAGCTTCAACTAAAGCCTCTCTGCTTTCTAAATCGAGGTGGTTAGTGGGTTCGTCTAAAATCAAAAAGTTACAGCGTGCTAAAAACAGACTTGCTAAAATAAGCCTACTTTTTTCACCACCAGACAGCGAAGAGACGGTGCGTTCAAAGTAGTTTTGCCCGAGCATAAACAAGCCTAAAACGCTCATTAATTCTTCTTCGGTGAGCTTTGGGTCAGAGAGCCTGCGAATTTCACTTAAAACCGTGTTGCCCGCACTCAAAATTTCTAATTGGTGTTGGCTAAAAAAGCCAATTTTTACATTGTTGCCAAAAACAACACTGCCTTTTTCTTTTTCCATTCTGCCGACAAGCAACTTGAGCAAGGTAGATTTTCCACAACCATTATGCCCAACAAGAGCAATCTTTTGTCCTCTGTATAAAGAAAAATCTAATTCACCTTGCCAAAGTTTTGTCTGATCAGGAAAAGAAAAACTCAAATTAGAAACGCTTAAAACAAGACGTTCAGAGGTGGGTGCTTCCGGCCAACGAAATCCAAGTTCTCTTCTTTTCACTTCCGGTTGATAATTTTCTAATTCTTTTTCTAGTTTTTTCGCCATTTTTTGACGAGAACCAGCTTGTCTCGCTTTAGTCGCCTTAGCTTTAAAACGTCTGACAAAATCGAGTTTGTGTTCAATTTCTCCTTGTATCCTACTGGCTTCACGTTCTTTTTGCAGTTCGTGTTCTTCTTGTAAGGCGACAAACTTACTAAACGAACCCTTTCTAAATAAAGGTTTAGAAGCTCCTAGATAAAGAATATGATTACCCACCTTTTCCATAAAAAAACGGTCGTGGGCGACAAAGACTAAAATGCCTTCATAAGATAATAAAAAATCTTCAAGCCATTCAACAGCGTCTAAGTCCAAGTGGTTAGTTGGTTCGTCTAATAATAATAAATCAGAACCGGCAGTAATAACTCTAGCTAATTTAGCCCTCTCTCGCCAACCACCGGAGAGTTTTTCTAAAGGGAGTTGAAATTTACGCTCAGAAAACCCAAGACCAGACAAAACGCTTTTTGCTCTATGTTCGGGGTTATAGCCGTATAAATGTTCAAGTTCTACTTGTTTATCGTGTAAACTGCGTAACTTTTCTTCATCATTAGCGAGTCTGGCTTCTTCCCACTCTGCCCAAAAATCTTTCCAATCAGGGAGTACATCTACCACCCAATCGAGGAGCGTATTTTTTAACTCAGCTTCTTCTAACTCTTGTTTAACATAACCAATACGGCAGTTTTTAGGAAAAGAAACTTTACCCGCATCAGGGCTAGATTCGCCGGCTATTATTTTTAAAAGGGTAGACTTTCCAGTTCCGTTCGCACCGCAGACACAAAGACGCAATCCGGAATGTAAATCACAAGAAAAGTCATTAATAATATTATGACTGCCGTAGGCTTTGCTAAGGTTTTGAAGAGATATTTTCATTGTTTTTTAAGTTGATGAATTTATTTTTTGTTGTTTGGAATAAAGGGCTTAACACCACAGACAAAATTTTTATGAAAAAATATATTTTTGCCGTGTTATTTGTGTTAAACCCAAAATATTCAATAACTTGTCTTTTTAAGTTTACTCGCCTGATAAAATGTCGCCTGATAAAACCTCGCTCTCAGAGGCTTCTAAACGTTCTTTTTTTGCGGCTTCTTGTTTACGTTCTCTTGTGCCTAGAGGTTTTTGGCTATCCCAAAGCTCTGATCTTTTTTGATGTCTGGCAAAAATTAAAAAGCCGGTGTGTGCAATCATGCGGTCATCAGGACGGAGTCTGTCTGCTACTGGCTTCCACTTTCTTATAAGAATTTCGCTTACTTCAATGTCGTCAAAATCTTTTTGTTCCATTGCTGTAAGCAGTTTATTTATTTGATCAACAGTCGGCACTAAAAAAGCGAAAGAACCACCGGGCTTAACGGCGGCAAGAATTTTATCTAAATATTCCCAAGGGGTACGCACATCTAAAAAGAGTGCATCAGCATCGGTTTGTTCAAAACCTTCGGCAATATCCCTGTTGTACTGAACAACGTTGTGTCCGAGTCCTGCCCAGGCGAGATTTTTTTTACAGACGTTATAAAATTCTTCTCTGGCTTCATAGGTATAAACAATGCCTTTTTCACCGGCAAACCATGATAAAGCCAAGGTTAAACTGCCTGATCCTGAGCCGGCTTCAATAACTTTTTTTCCGTTACCAACCCCAAGACGCATACATAAATAAGCGGAATCTTTAGGATAAATAATTTGAGTTTGGCGTTTTAAACCTGTTAATAAGTCGTGTAGGGTAACTCTTTTAAGGCGATAAGGCACATTTTTAGAACTGATAAGCTCCGAACCATATTCAGCATCTTTAATATCAGAGGCAAGGATAATTCCGTCATTACCGTGAATATCTTGTTTTTCTTCCAAACGTCGTAAATAGCGTTTTCCCTTAGGGTTTGTTAGTATAATCAAATCGCCGTAATCTGGCATAAAAGCTCCGAATTATATTTGTGAAAGTTTAGTTTAAGTATAAATGAAACAAAAGATTATTGTAGTATTTTTTCTTTGTTTTGTCTAATTCTTTTAAATAATATAAAAATATTCATTATATTTTATTTATATTCTTGCATTCAAAATAATCATTGTGTAAACATAATCTTGTTACAAATTTTTGTAAGGTTTTTATTTGCATTAAAAATAAAAACTTTAACACTCAAACCGAAAGTTTTTTTTAGGGACGACCGTAAAAATTGTAGGGGAGAGACAATTATTATTTTACTATAAATATTTATCATTTTATTTGAGGAAGGCATGACTAAAAATGCAGACACACTTGGTTCAGAATTGGAATCAAATGTAAACACACCAAAAAACATTGACCAAGACAAAGACTCTAAAACTAATGTGCGTGATCATAAAAAAGATGTATCAAAACCCAAAAGAACTTATACAAGACGCACTCAACCAAAAGTAAAAGAGACTTTAACCCAAACGGAACAAAAACCCTTAAGCGAACAGACAAACACAACGAATAATTCCGTTGATTCCGTTCATTCCGTTGATATGCCAAGTTCTCAATCAACGGAACAAGAGGCTAAACCCGCCAAAGCAAAACGCAGTGGACGTGTTCCCACAAAAAAGAAAAGTTTAAACACGGCGGAAAGTGATAATATTGTTCAAGAGTTAGGCCCTGAGGCGAGTTCAAAGAAAACAAAACGCAAAAGCAATATAAAAAACACAAGTTCGCCTGTTGATATCGCAAGTAAAGTCGACAATATTGCGGGTAAAGACAAGATAGTTGTTGCTAAACCTGATAGCGAGTTGAGCGTTATCAATTATGAATTGCCGTTAACTATCTCTGCTGATTTGAAAAATGAGACGGAAGGCAACGAGCCAATCTTTAAAGAAAAATCGCAAACAGAACAAGATGATGTTTCGGCTGAAGTTTCGGAAGTAGCTGGTGAGCTTGATAATTCTCAACATAAAAAAACTGCATTAAAGAGAAAAACACCCTTCAAGTCTTTAAAAAGTAATAGAAAAACAGATACTAAAATTTCTAAAAAACGCAATGCTTCTCAAATATTCAACGAATATTTTGATGATGATGAAGAAGAAGACGGAGACGAAATAGATTTTTTATTCTCAGAATCAAAAGAGCTTGAAGAAGAAACAAGAGACTTTGTTCGTTCTCCCGAAGATACCTTTGAACATGTTGTGCGTTGGGAAGATCACGCACACTCTCAAAAAGATACGACATCGGCAAAACATAAAAGTGGAAGTTTAGACGCTGAAAGCGACCCCGACTCGCAAGACTCTCAAATTGCCTTCGCAGAATTTACTTCCGCAGATTATTCAAACGATGAATTTACCAACACCGATGAATCTTATGATATAGACGTAAGCCCCGATGATTTTCAGTCTTTTGAAGATAAAGCTGAAACAGAGTATGATGAGTCTACTTCAGAAGATGCATTTAATGATGACTTTGGTTTTATCGCCGAAGAGCCAGAAACCGATACAGACGCTTTAGATGACACTTTAGATGATTCTTTTGATGATGATTATGATGATGAGCTAAGTGAAGAAGAAGAGGAAGAAAGAGCTCGTTTTCATTATGCCAAGCGTGGCAAGCGTAAAATGTTTGTTAGCGTTTTACCAGAAGAAGAAGTTGAAGTTGTTCTTGCCGAAGAAGGTCAGGTTTTAGAATATTATGTTGAAATGTTACATCAGGCAAAGACCAAAGGTAATATTTACAAAGGGGTTATCAATAATATAGATGTTAACCTCCAAGCGGCTTTTGTCTCTTATGGTGCTGTGAAAAACGGATTTTTACAGATAGACGAAGTTCACCCGGAATACTTTTTATCACATCATGAACCGACTCGTGGGCGTAAATTTCCACCTATTCAAAAAGTTTTAAAAGCAGGACAAGAAATTTTAGTTCAGGTCGTGAAAGAACCAACCGGAAACAAAGGGGCTTTTTTAACTTCTTATTTATCTATTCCGGGACGTTTTTTAGTACTGACTCCCGGGCGTGAGCAAATTGGCGTTTCTCGTAAAGTTGACGAAGATGCCGAACGTTCACGTTTGCGTAACCTTTTGGAAGGGCTTAACCCCGGACCGGGTTTAGGGGTTATTGTGCGTACTGTAAGCATGGGGGCAAGCAAACTCAGCCTTCGTAGCGACTTACAATTTTTAAAACGTCTTTGGAATGACGTAAGAACAAAAGGAGCAGAGGAAGACGCACCTTGCCTAATTTATCAAGAGCCTGACCTTGCTTCAAGAGCTGTTCGAGACTATTTGACCGAAGAAGTTTGTGAGGTCTGGGTTGATGATGAACAAACCGCCGAACATATTCGTGGTATGGTAGAACTCTTATATCCTCGCCGTGCAAGTATTGTAAAACTTCATAGAGATTACAACCTGAGTATTTGGGAGCGTTTTAACATTCAAAAACAATTAGACCAAATTCAGTCGAGAGATGTAATTTTGCCTTCAGGTGGCAGGCTTGTGTTTGACCAAACAGAAGCCTTAATGGCGATAGATATTAACACAGCCAAATCAACGGGAAAAAGCAACTTTGAATCAACGGTCTTGCGTGCTAATTTAGAAGCCGCCGAGATTATTCCGCGTCAACTTAAGTTAAGAGATGTTGGTGGCCAGATAGTAATTGACTTTATTGAAATGCGAGACCAGAACCATTGGCGTACGGTTGAAAAAACTTTGCGTAACGCCATGAAACACGATAGAGCACGCCATGACATTGGCAGAATAAGCCGTTTCGGATTAATGGAAATAGTACGTCAACGTCTTGCTTCATCGGCTATTTCCGTTAGTAGTGAAGTCTGTCCGCACTGTGTTGGAACAGGTATGCGCAGAAACCTTGAATGGCAAGCACTTCAGGCAATGAGAGATATTAATCGTCAACTGCGTAAGGCACAGGCTAATAATCAAGTTAAATTGATTTATCAGCTTGAAGCCGAACTCGCACTTTATCTATTAAATCATAAGCGTGAAAGATTGCTTGACTTTGAGCGGAGCTATCAAGTTATTTTAGAATTACAGCCGGCTCCGATTGCTATTGCCTAAAATGTCTAAGCTTTTATTACACGTTTGTTGTGGTCCTTGTGCTATTATGCCAATTCTAAACCTGCGTCAGGCGGGTTTTGAGGTTTCCGTTTATTTTTATAATCCTAATATTCACCCACTTAAAGAATATTTAAGGCGAAGAGAATCTTTGGGATTATTGGCGGAAAAGCTTGAGCTAAATGTAATTTATAACGATGATTATGATACTGAAGCTTGGTTGTTAAACGCATTGGATAAAAAGCGTTTTTCAACACGCTGTGATTATTGTTATTCTGTCAGGTTGCAAAGTTGTTATGATCTTGCAAGGTCTGGCGGGTTTGATTATTTCAGTTCCAGTTTGCTTTATTCCATCAGGCAAAACCATTCTGCAATTTGTCATATTGCCCAAGAGCTAGAGGCGAATACGCTTGTTGACTCGACTGAGAAAAAAACAAAGTTTTATTATCAAGACTTTAGGTTGGGCTGGCAAGAAGGGATAGATATTTCCAAGCAATATGGCTTATATCGTCAAAATTATTGTGGCTGTGTTTTAAGTGAAAATGAGCGATTTTGGAAGGAATATAAAAAAATAACCCAAATCTGATTGCTTTTGACGTTTTAATGATTATTCTATAATTAAGAATAAGATAGATAAAATCAATTCAATTAATATAAAATTAAATTTATAGGAATGAATATATGTGTTATTCGAAAAAAATATTGCTGATGTTTGTAAGCATATTTGCTTTTAGTTTGTGTTCTGTAATCTTGGCAACAGCTCAAACGAGTACTCGTGATCAAATGAAACACAAAGAACAATATAATGATAAAACATTTTTATCTGCAATGGTTGCACATAGCAGGGCTACGATTGAGATAGCAGACCTCGTTCTTAAATCAGGAAAAGACCCTCAGGTGAAAAAGTGGGCAGAAGCAATTAAAATCGTTCAACTTGAAAACATTGAAAGAATGTCGGCGTTACTTATTGCTTTAGGTGGTGTTGATCAAAAAGCAGAGCAAGAAATGAAAGATTCTATGAAAGAGTTATTAACTAACCCTGTTAGTCAAAACCCTGATATAAACTTTGTTTCCATGATGATAGACAATAATGGAATGGCGATTGATATGTCTGTTCCTGCTGTGGTTTATTCTAAAAACGATAAGGTTGTACAACTTGCTAATTGGGCGATTAAAGCTGATCTTCAAGCAATTTTGTCATATAAAGCGTGGTTGGCAAAAAATACTCAATAATATTTTTATATCCATAAATTTTTAAAACCTGTAAAGATTACTTTGCAGGTTTTTGTGTTTTAAGACGTTTTCTATGTGCATACAGAGCATAAAACGATGAAAAAACGTAGTGTTGCAATGTCTTTAATAGTTAATTACTTGGTCGTTTTCATTGTAAAGCGTTTTATAACCAAAATGGAGAGAAGAAAAAACCGCTAAACAAACAGTTGTACAAATAGCGATCATAATTGCAATTTGATACATAATCGCCGTAAATGGTTCTGTTCCCGCTAAGATTTGTCCGGTCATCATACCGGGAAGCGAAACTATTCCCATTCCGAGCATAGAGTTCATAGTTGGTAAAAGAGCGGTTTCAAGAGCATTATTAACATAGGGTTTTAAAATATCTTTTGGGCTGACTCCAAAGTTAAGTAAGGTTTCGTTCTTTAAACGTCCGCTTTTTAATGTTTCGCTAAAAGTTTTTAACCCGAGAGATACACCCGTCATGGCGTTTCCAAAAATCATACCGCTTATGGGAATTATATATTGAGGATTAAAAAGATTTACGTTAATGACCATTCCCACAAAATAAACAATTACAAATAAACCAGAAAAGGCAATCGAAAGAGAAACCGCAACCTTAAATTGTTTATTAAGCGTTGGAGCTTTTGATAAAACTCGCCAAATCGAAAATATAATCATGGCTAATACATAAAGTATTGTGAAAATCGGCAGGGAATTGGCAAAAATATATGATAAAACAAAACCGGCAAGAATAAGCTGTAAAGTCATGCGAATACTTGCCATAAACAGTAGTTTTGTTTGATCTATTTTTGATTTTTTCATGATAATCAAAACAATAATCAAAAGCAGGTAAATCAAGCTGAATTGTAAGATGCTTAGTTTTACGACTTCTTGCATACTACTCTCCAATCTTGATAGTTTGCTGGGAAAATGTTTCAGTTAAGGCTTGATCATGGCTGATAATAAGCATAGTAAGAAAATTTTCTTTACTAAAATTCAATAGGTTCTCAATAAGTTTTATACTGTTTAGAGTATCCAAAGCGGCGGTGGGTTCGTCAATCAATAATACTTTTGGCAATAAAGAAATACAAATTGCCAGATAAACTCTATGTCTTTCTCCGCCCGACATTGAAATACAATCTTTATCAAGCGAAAAATCAGCACAGCATATACCTAAATATTTTTTTATTAAATCATCATTGGGCGTTTTTTTATCAAGATAGGTATAATATTCTGAAAAATTATCACGAATATTTTTATCAAACAAAAATACAGATTGCCCGACAAGTAAAATTTCTTTTCTGAGCTCAAGCGTGTTTAGTTCTGCAATATCGTTGTTATTGTAAAAAACTTTGCCTCGACTTGGATTTAATGTTTTATTAAATAGTTTAAATAAGGTGCTTTTTCCGCTTCCGCTTTTGCCTGTGATAAAGCTTGTTTGGTTGGGAAAAATTTTCATATCGGGATAAGTCAGTATCTTGTTAAATTCTAAATCTTTTGTTTCTATTAGTGGATTCATTTTTTTACTTTTATATAACTGTTTATAAAATCTGATTGTTTTTTAATTTGTGTTTTTTATCAAGTCTTTTAAAGCACGATAGTTGGTTTTGCCTGTTCCGAGTAGAGGAATTGTTTCAACTTGGATAATTTTTTGAATGGAATATAGGTTTGAGAGTCCGGCGTTACGCAGGTATTCGTTTACTTCTGTTTTGTTTAGAGTAAGAGGCGTAAACAAGATTATTTCGGGTTTTGTTTCGTCTCCGCTACTTTCAACGGCTAAAACAGGCCCTTCTTCCGGAGCATCTTGGTGTTTGGCGTAAGCTTCAATTAAAATGCTTTCAATTTGAGGCAGGGAAATCATTTCTCCGCCTAGCTTGATAAATCGTTTTAAGCGTCCTTTAAAAAATAAATGTCCGTTTTTGTCCATTGTTACAAGGTCGCCGCTTTTATACCATTTTTTACCTTCAAAAAAGATAAAAGGGTTTGTTTGCGTTCCTAAGTAGCCATTAAAAATATTTTTTCCTTTTATGAGTAACATGCCTGTTTCGCCACTTTTGACTCTTTCAAGCGTTCCTGTATCCAAAGTTTCTAATTTTATAATAGCAACGTCAACAGAAGGCAGGGTTTCGCCGATACTGCCGATTATGGCGTTTTCCGGTGTGTTTACGCTGACAACCGGCGAGCATTCGGTAATTCCGTATCCTTCGCATAAAGTTGCTTGAGGGCATAACTCGGTAAAGGTTTTATATAAAAGTTCGGGGCATTTTTCCGCTCCCATAAATGCAAGACGTACACTTTTAAGCGGTGTTTCATTATTGTTTTTATTTTTTGCTTTATCCAACATATTGCCCAAAAAGCTTGGAGCAGAGGCGAGAATACTAAGCTTATAGTCTTTGACCAAGCCGTTTAAAATTCCGCCTTCTGTCGGGTTTGGGTGAAAAGCGACTTTTAACCCCGAACTTAAAGGAAGCACAACGTTCACCATAAAACCAAAGGAGTGAAAAGGTGGAAGCATGGCTAAAATCCGGTCGGATTCGCTGACCGATAAAATATTGATCAGGTCTTTGGCGTTGGTCATAAGATTTTCTTGAGTTAAAGGAACGGCTTTGGGCAAGGTTTCAGACCCGGAAGTAAATAAAATAACCGCTTCATTGGGCACTTTATTGCAATTAAATTTTAACAAATTATAACGTATTAATTTTGTTTTGATAAAGCCAAAGATTTTATCTTTTATTTTAATTGTTGTGGCGAGTTTTTCAAGTTCAAGCCATTTTACGGGTAAGGCGTTTAAATTTAAACCGCTACGTTTAAGGCGTTCGATTAAACGTTCTGAACTGATAATAGTGTTGACCTCAGCGAGCTTTAAACAGTGGTTTAAGTTTTGTTCACCCACAGTCCAATTTAACATGACCGGCGTTTTTCCCGCAAGTTGCAAAGCGAGCCAGACGGGCGTAACCGCAGGAACGGCGGGTAGCATTACTCCGACTCTTTTCCCTTTGATTTGTTTAAACTTTTTACTTAAAATCAGAGCGGCGAGCAATAATTCTTCCCGCTTTTTCATCGTTGTTCTGTCAACGGTTAAAGGCAGGTCAGGCTTGTTTAACACTTGAGTAATAAAGGCTTCGGGAATGTTTTGGGCTTTTGGATCTATTGTTAATCTTGTGTTTTTTGAACTTTTAAACCAAGCTTTGGGAATTTCTTTGATAACTTCGCTTTCATTTAACAAGCCTGCTGCGGCGAGAACACAGTCTCCAACGGTTTCTAAAGATTCAAGATTTAACACGGCTTGTCCAAATTCATTTTCCAAAGCCGTGCTGAGTTCAAGCAGGGAGAGGCTGTCTAAACCTAAATCTTTTGTGAGAGAGCTGTTTAAATCAAGTTCTTGATCTTTTGGAAGTTCATAAAGTTTTTTTATCAGCGTTTTGACTTGTGTTATAAGTTCAAGGCTTTGTTCGTTTGGGTCTGATTTGTGTTGGTTTTTAGGTTCGGGCAGTATCTTGGGTGTGTTCCCTTGCCAAAAAAAATCCGGTATTCTTGTATTTTTTTGTTCGGCTAAACTGTAAAAATTTTCCAGGTATTTGTTGAAAGTTTTTTTATCAGTATCCCTCGGTAAATCATAGGCTTCGACAAACTCTATTTCAACTTTACGTTTTGGAATAAAGAATAAAAAGTTAAAAATCAGCATAAACAGGATCTTCATAATAAAACGCCAATCATTCAACTTAGGAGCAGAACCTGAATATGCGTAACTAAAGCGACTTCCCCACAAACCTTTTGTGCGTATCAGAACCACTCTTTGATTGGGAAGAGCTTGAATTATTTTAAAAACCCCTGACTTGCCGCTGATACTGCTTTGTTTGCTGCGATTAATCTGACCGGCGGGATAAATCAAAGCGTTTTTGCCTTGTTCCAGTGTTGAGATAAGTTTATCAAGTCCTTGTTCTACTGATTTTTTTGCAGAAATCCCATCTTTTAAAGGGTCGGCTATCGTAATAATATTCAGTTTTTTGACAAGGCGACGCAACAAAGGTCTTTTCATCTGTCTTTCATCAGCCAAAACAGCAGGATATAAATTGCCGATTTGTGAATATATTATAAGTGGGTCGATTAAAGCAGGGTGATTGGGTAAAAATAAAATTGAGCTGTCAGTCTTGATTTTATCTAAGCCTTTAATTTCAAGATCATAGCGTAGTGGCAATAAATATTTGAGTAAGCTACTGTAAATATTATTTTTATGTTTTTTCATTTTTTGTTCCTGTTTTATTCATACTAAATCGGAGTGAGTTTTTTGAACTTTTAAGCGAGTATTTTTTTTAACTATGGGTATGTGATTTATATTTAAGGAATGCTTTTACCGATGTAATAAATATTAAAGCAAAGATACCACATACTAATAGGGCTGTTGAGGGTAAAAGTGTTGCTAGGGGCAAAAATACAACTCCGGCAAACATGATTGCTACAAAACTGGTAAAATTTGAACAGCCAAGGGTTTTTCCTCTGGAATCAGGGCTTGGTCTGACCTGAATAAAACTGACGGCAGGAATTAGATAAGCCCCGGCGGCAACACCAGTTACAGAAAAAACAAGTAAAGTATAAAAAAAGGCTGTGTCAGGCGTAACAAGCTGTATAAGCGGAATAAACAACAAACTTATTCCCATTATAAAGCCAGCCGGAACAGCATAAGAATACCATTTACTCGGAAGACATTTTCTGGCAATGAAAGACCCCAAACAGATACCTACCATTAAAGAAACAGGCATCAGGCTGGTTTTGGTTTTACTAAACCCAAGCTCATTTAACCCTAAGTTATTTATTAATAAAACTGCGATTGTTGCAATAAAATAAAAAAAAGCTTCTACAGAGATAGCGGCAAAGAGTTTTGGGTCTTTTTTGTAAAAGAAAACAAAATGACGTACTGAGTCAATAAATCCCCATAAAGGGAATTTGGCTTGAGTAGGGTGGGTATTTGGAATACGTTTTAAAAACAAAGTGGCAATAAAACCTATTAATGCCATGCTTACTGCGATAATTGCAACAGTTAGTATTCCAAAAAGTTCCATGTTTACATATTCATTTAAAAAGGCGAAACTTTCAGGGGCATGAAGATCAAGAGAAATTCCGGAAAGGGCTATTCCGATTAAAATAGTAACGGTTGTAAAGAGTTTTAGAATGGCGTTTACGGTTGGAACGGTTTCTCGTCTGAAATTATCGGGAATAGAGCCGTTTAATGCGGGACTAAAAATAGTAGACTGTAACCCCATAATAAAAATTACCGCCATAACGCCGTTCCAGTTTGCATGATAAAATGAAACCGCACCGATGAGCATGGCGATAAGTTCTAAAAATTTTGCCCAGACTACAATTGTTTGCTTTGATATTTTATCGGCTAACCAACCTGCCCACGTTGAACACAACACAAAGGGCAGGGCAAATAAAATAGTGGCAGAAGTTTGAATGTCGGCAAAGCCTGAACTGGCAGACAATAACAAGGCGGTCTGTTTAAAAAAATTGTCGTTAAAAGTACCCATTCCAAAAGCGATGCCCATTGGTGCCAATGCCTTCCAGTTGTCTTTTTCAACGATTTTTGTTGTCTCATGTTGCTTGTCGCTATTAGTTTGTGTCATGATTAAATTCTTCTTGGATATAAATTTTAAGTTTGTCAACCGCTTCTAACGCCACTATGTAGTTTACTTTATACATTAATTCTCGCCCTTGTTTGCGAGGAACAAGCAACTTTGCTTCTTCTAAAATTTTTAGGTGGTGTACCACTGCACTTCGGCTTAACCCTATGGTTTCAACGATTGTTTTTATTGAAATTTCTTCATTTGGTTCAAACAACAATAAAATTTTTTGTCTTATTTGATCGCCTAAAGCGGAAAAGACTTTTTCTATAGGAAGCCAATGGTTAGGTAGTTCTTTTATATATCTTGTATTCATAACTATATAACTAGTTTTTTGGTTTTAAATAGTCAAGCATTATTTTTAATGTTTTGAGACTATTGAACAATAGTATCAAATTGGCTTTTGCCAGAAAAACACTCCGGAAAGACACTAGCCCAAAATGGTTGGAATTACCTTGTAAAATTAGTGGTTTTTGTGTCTTAAAACGTTTGATGCTATGTACATATAGAGCATCAAACGATAATAAAAGCACGCAAAACATAGTTTTGCAATGGTCTTGTTTTAAAAGATAATTTGTTCTGCCAAGTTGTTGGCGGATTTGTTTTTGTGATTTTTATGATAACAAAAGAATGCAAAATGGAGTTTTGCAATGGTCTTAATATGTTAAAAAAGTAATCTCATTTTCTAAACTCTTGTCATTTTTATGGCACTAAAATGTGTGTGTGTTTAATTTGTTTATGTAATGTATTTATTTTATTATGTTTTTATAATAGATCGGTTTGGCAAGCTCTTTGCATAAAGGTTCTGTGTTGTGGCAATATTTTAATATCTTTTATAGATTGATGAGTTGCTAAAATTTTCACTTAGGAGTCCGAAATGTTTTTTTTACTTGGTGGTGATAAAAAGAAACAAAAGCCCGCTGCTCGCAAGATAGAAAATCTTGAACGAGTAAAAGAGTTGTTTTTAAATGGTCGTTTCCCTGTTGTTACGACTGATGAACTTGATGATCGCAAAATAAGTAAGGTACTTGGGCTTGTTATTTGTCGTGGATATGATTCTGAAGAAGCATTTTTCGGAATGGCGGCAAGAGCCGTAAACAAAGGGGCTCAGGCGATTGTCGGATATAATGAAGCGATTGCGTTTCACCCTGATGGAAGTAAATTTTTTACTTGTTACGGTACGGCTATTCAATTTGAAAATGTTCAAGTTAAAAATCCTGAATTGTCTGTTGCCACAAGGATGAATGACGGTTTGCCAAGCCTTGGACAAAGAGCTTAATTGGGCTATAAAATAGGCGTGATAAATTAAGTTTGTCCGTTATTGATAACCTATTTGTATTTTTTGTATACAGACTATTTTTATATCTAAGGCAATAAATGTGTTGTCTTAGATATTTATTAATAATAAACGCATCAATAATACTAAAAAAATATAAAAAAGAGAAACTGAGAAATAACAGCTCAGCTTCTCTTTTTTTGTGCGATTTCCATAAATTCTTCGAGTATTAATATAATATCTATATCGAAAAAGTGGGACTTATTGCTAAGATAAGTCCCACTTTTGGTTGTAATAGCATTTTTTTATTTTATAGTATATAATCGCCTCATAGAGTATAAAAGAGATTTTTTGAGGTAAGTTTGTGGATAAAATAATGATTATTGCCGATGATTTGACCGGTGCAAATGCTACCGGGGTTTTATTGGCTCGCGAAAGGTTTAAAGCCATTACTTTGTTAAACTATAATGATAAAGAGTTGATAAAAAATTTTGAAGTTATTGCGTTAACAACCAATAGCCGAGGGCTTGAGCCAAAAGAGGCATATAAAAAAGTTGCTGATGCCGTTGACTTTTTATCGTCTGAACCGGTGAGCTTTTTTAATAAAAGAATAGATTCTACTTTAAGGGGCAATATTGGAGCAGAGGTTAACGCCATGCTCGACAAGTTGCCAAAACATATTGCTGTTGTTGTGGCTTCCTTTCCATCTTCGCAAAGGGTAAGCATAGGCGGTTTTTTAATGGTTGGTGATATTCCCTTAGAAATGACCGCTATCGCCAAAGACCCTAAAAATCCTATAAATACATCTTTGGTCAGTGAAATTGTTGAGTCTCAAACCAAGAGAAAAACAGCATATATTTCTTTGCAATCTGTTTTGCGTGGGCGTGAGTGTGTTTTAAAAGATTTAATTGAGCATGTTAAAAACGGTGCGGAAATAGTAATAGTTGATGCGTCTACTGATCACAATATTAAAACAATAGCCGAAGCCTGTTATCAGTCTCAGCTTAAAATCGTTACAGTTGATCCCGGTCCTTTCACTTATTATTACGCTAAAGAATTTATAGGACACACAGAAAGTAAACAGGCCGGAAAAAAAATTATTGCAGCAATCGGTAGCGTTTCTAATTTAGGTAGAAGACAGGTACAAGAGTTGCGACTGAACTATGATGTTTTAGTTGAAAAAATTGACAGTGAAAGCTTACTTGATTTAAACACTAAAGACAGCGAGATAGAAAGGGTCGTTAAGACAATTATAAAAGATATAGATAATTATCGTATGTTTGTTTTAGTAACTACGCTTGAAGAAGATGATGTATTAAACCTTAAACAAAAAGCTTTGGAGCTAAATTCTAGCGTAGAAGAAATTTCACAGACTATAAATAAGTCAATAGCTCAAATAACCCACGCGATTATTGATCAAACTTTCGGGAAAATCGGTGGAGTTTATACTTCCGGCGGTGATGTAACCGTTGCTTTTTGTCAAGAAGCAAACGCTAAAGGGGTCGAGGTTAAAGACAATATTATTCCTTTAGCCGTATATGGTAGGTTAATAAAAGGCAAATATGACAGGCTACCTATTATTACTAAAGGCGGTATGATCGGTGATGACCTTACTTTAGTAAAATGTATGGAATATTTATTGACAAAAACCTCTACGGAATAATTTCAAGTTTAAGAGATAGTTAATTAGTTTGTAAAAAATAACAAAGAAAATGAGCCAACAAAAAAAAATGAGCTTTATTATAAAAAAGGAGAAAATAAAAATGAATAGTACATATAAACCATTGGTTGGAATACCTATGGGCGACCCTGCCGGTGTTGGTCCTGAGATTGTAGTAATGGCATTAAGTAAACCTTTTGTGAACGCTATTTCTCGTCCTGTAGTTATAGGCGACAAAAAAACGCTTGAACAGGCGATGAAAATTACTAAGATTAACTTAACAATTAAAGAAATTACTAATGTTAATCAGGGCGATTTTAAAGACGGAGTTTTAAATCTTATAAACTTGAATAATATCGACATAAACAAGTTAGAGCTTGGAAAAGTTCAGGCGATGGGCGGAAAAGCCGCTTTTGAATATATTAAAAAATCAATCGAAATGGCTTTGGCTAAAGAGCTTGATGTGCTTGCGACTACTCCTATCAACAAAGAATCTTTTAAAGCGGCTAACGTGCCTTATATTGGACATACGGAAGTCTTGGAAGATTTAACAAAAACACATAATCCGTTAACTATGTTTCAAGTAAAAGATTTGAGAGTCTTTTTCTTTTCAAGGCATGTTTCTTTAAAAAAGGCTTGTGATTTAATTAAAAAAGATAAAATGGTTGAATTTATCGAAAAATGTACCGAAGCTGCAAAAATTTTGGGTATAGAAAATCCAAGGATAGCTGTAGCGGGTTTAAACCCTCATAGCGGAGAACATGGTCTTTTTGGCGATGAAGAAGTAAAAGAAATAGAACCGGCGGTTAAAATAGCCAGAGAAAAAGGAATTAACGTTGTTGGTCCTGTGCCGGCTGATTCTGTTTTCCATCAAGGTTTAATCGGTCGCTATGATTTAGTGTTATCTTTATATCATGACCAAGGTCATATTGCGACTAAAATGGTTGATTTTGAAAGAACGATTTCTTTAACCAACGGTATGCCGTTTTTACGTACTTCCGTCGACCACGGAACGGCTTTTGATATCGCAGGAACAGGGAAAGTAAGCTCGGTCAGTATGGAAGAAGCTATTCGTTTGGCTGCTGAATATGCACCAAAATTTAATAAAAGAGCGTAATAGTTTATCATTCTGTTGTAAAACTAGTAGTCAATAAGTAGTTAATATAAAAAGCCCCCAACAAGATTTATAAATATCTTAAAGGGGGCTTTTTGTTAAAGTTTTACTGTGTTTTTATACAATAAAACTGGCAATGATCAGAATTGTGCTGGCTACTGCCCAACAAATTGTTGTTGTAACAGACCAGATTTTAATTTGTTCTTTGACATTGCTAACGCCAAGTATACGGTTAACAACCCAGAAGTAACTGTCGTTAAAATATCCGAAGAATAATGAACCGGCACAACACGCCAACGCACCTAGAACAGGGTCTAACTCTAAAGTTGGAGCCATCGGTGCAACAATGGAAGAAGCTGTAATCATACTTACAGTCCCCGAGCCTTGAAGAAGACGTACTATCGTTGCAATAATTAAAGGCAGAAGAATAGGCAATAAGTTTAAAGTAGCAATAGCTTCCGCAACACTCTTAGCCGCTCCGCTATCACGTAATACGGCACCTAACGCACCACCGGCACCGGTAACAAAAAGAATAATCCCTGCTTGACGCACAGACTTATCCATTGCATCAACAACTTCATCACGAGAAAAACGCCCGGGAGTTAAGCCGTAAATAGCGATTAATAAGCCTATTCCAACAGCCACAACGGGGTGGCCGAAACCTTGTATTGTTGTACCAAGTACGCCTTGCAAGCCGAACATTTTGGCAAGAGTTCCCGCAACAATTAAACCAACCGGAGCTAAAATAGGAAGAAAAGACATAAATGCTGAAGGTAAAGTTGCGTCATCGTCTCTTTCTTCAAGCCATTTTCCACCAGCACCGACAGGATATGGTTGATTAACATAACCTTCTCCGTCAAGAGCCGGTAATCTAAAAATTTTATTTCCGATATAACGTGCATAGAGTACAGCGGATATTGTTACGGGAATTGCCAGCAACACACCCCAGATTAACATAACACCGATAGAAACCCCAAAGTTATTTGCGGCGGCAACAGGACCAGGGGTTGGCGGTACTAAGTGGTGAGTAACAACAAGACCGGCAGCCAAAGCAACACCAAGAGTTATTACGCTTTTTCCCGTGCGACGAGAAATTGCTTTTGCCAAAGGAGATAAAATAACAAAGCCGGAATCACAAAAGATAGGAACAGAAACAATAAAACCGGTAACAGCTAAAGCTATTTCTTCTCTGCCTTTTCCAAAAAAAGAGATAAAGGTTTTCGCCATTCGCTTTGCCGCACCTGAGATCTCAAAGAGTTCCCCCATCATAATTCCAAGACCAATAATTAAACCTATACTTCCTAGCGTAGAGCCAAAACCTTTAGTAATAGACTCCATAACCGGTAAAAAGCCCATGCCCCCAACAATTCCTGTTAAAATAGCGGCTATGAGCAGAGCAGGGAAGGCGTGAATGCGTGTCCATAAAATCAAAACGATTAAAGTAATGATACCAACAGTCAAGCTTAGAGCCATTTGATTACTGCTAATCTCCATTGAGACTCTCCTTTATTATATTATTTGTGTATTAGGTTATTTTATCTTGTTTTTTTAGCCAAATGTTAAACTCAAATCAATAATAGTTTACTTCTCTTACTTCCCTTTGGGGAGTTTAATTCCGGGGAAAACTTTGATTACGGCAGAATCGTCTTCTCTTCCAAATCCGGCACCGCTGGCATGTATAAATTGTTGATGTGCGGCGGCTGATAGCGGAGCAGGAAAACTTACTTTTCTGGCTGTATCAAGTACTATGTTTAAATCTTTAACAAAAATATCAACAGCACTGAGCGGAGTATAATCGTTTGCAAGAATATGCGGAACTCTGTTTTCGAACATCCATGAATTACCGGCGGCGTTGGTAATAACTTCATATACTTTCTCAGGATCAAGCCCCATTCGTATACCAAAAGCTAAGGCTTCGGCGGCGGCGGCAATATGTACTCCGGCGAGGAGTTGGTTTACAACTTTCATGCCCGAGCCTTTTCCCGCTTCTTTTCCTAAACAATAAACTTTTGCAGCAACAGCATCTAAGCCTTTTTGTGCTTTATCAAAAGCTTCTTGCGGACCTGAAGCCATAACCGTGATTTGTCCTTGAGAGGCTTTTACGGCACCGCCAGAAATAGGAGCATCAAGCATTAAAATATTGCGTTTTGCCAATCTTTCCCCTACGCTTTCGGCGTATTCAGGTTTGACTGTGCTACAAACGATTACTACAGCACCGGCTTTAATTTTTTCAAAAGCACCCGAAGTAAATAAGACGGCTTCAACTTGTTCGGCGTTAACAACAACCAAAAAAATAACATCTGCCTTACTTACCAGCTCATGAACATCTTTTGCAACTTTTCCGCCTGCTGCTTTAAATGTTTCCAGTGCCTTGGGGTTAAGGTCGCAACCCCAAGTCTCTAACCCTTCTTTTACCATTGATTGTGCCATGCCCATGCCCATGGCACCAAGACCGACGACCCCGTAACATTGTTTAGACATTTTTCATGCCTCCTTTTAGATTGTTTGATCTTTTATGCCGATTATTAAGTTAACATTAAAATTATTTTATAAGTTAAGTTTCCTAATTAAAGAGCGGTAAACCAAGAAAGTCCGTCAACGGTTTTTGCTAGAGGAATATATTCACAACCAATATAGCCTTGATAACCGAGTTCATCTATCAGGTTAAAAATATATGCATAATTAAGTTCGCCCGTGTTTGGTTCGTGGCGTTCGGGTACTCCGGCTATTTGATAGTGGGCGGTATAAGGAAAGAACTCTCGCAATTTTAAAGAAACAGCACCTTCTTCCATTTGACAATGAAAACAGTCAAATTGTAATTTAACATTATCTGTTCCGTGTTCTGTGTTGAGCTCTTTAATTATTTCAACCGCATCACCTTGCTTATTTAAAAAATATCCCGGCATACTGCGTTGATTTATCGGTTCAAGACAGAGCGTAATTCCGTGTGGTTTTAACAAGTTGGCAGCTTGAGCGATATTTTCTTTGTATGTTTTCAGTAAAGTTGCTTTTTCAATACCTTGCGGAGTTAACCCTGCCATTGCGTGCAAGCGTTGGCAAGAAAAAGCTTTGGCGTAAGGTATGGCTTTTTCGACACTTTTAATAAACTCATCTTCACGCCCCGGAAGACAAGCCAAACCACGTTCACCTTTTTCCCAATTACCGGGATAAAGATTAAAAAGAGCTTGGGTCAAATTATTTTTTTCTAGTTGTTTGGCTAAAAAATCAGGTTCAAAATCATAAGGGAAAAGATATTCAACGGCTTTAAAACCGGCATCCGCAGCGGCGGAAAAGCGATCTTCAAACTTATATTCATTAAACATCATGGTTAAATTGGCGGCAAATTTAGGCATTATATGCTCCGGATATTTTGTTATATTTAATAGTTTGAACTAGTTTTTGTTGATAAGAGCCAAGCGTTCTTCTTCTGTTAAAAGACGTACTTTGTGTCCTTTTAACATAAGAAAGAGGCGACAACTGTCTTCCAACTCTTCACTGTTGTTGGCGGCATCATCTAAACTTTTTCCGGTTACGACAGGTCCGTGATTGGCTAGTAAAACCGCAACTCGCCCGGGTAAAAGTGTTCTGATTTGTTCTCCGATAACCTCGCTTCCCGGTTTGATATAAGGAGCAAGAGGCAAAGAACCTATTCGCATTACAAAATATGGAGTTATTGCCGGTAAGCAGTCATCAGGTTGTAAGTCTGCCAAGCATGATATGGCAACAGCATAAGGAGAGTGTAGGTGTACAACGGCCTTACAGTCTGGTCTTGAGGCATAACAGGCTTGATGCATAAACACTTCTTTTGTGGGTTTATCACCTGAGATATGTTCTCCGTTTGGAGAAATTTTGCTTAAACGCTCGGGAATCAAGCCGCCCAAAGAGGAACCCGTCGGGGTTACCAAGAGACAACCGTCAGGTAATAAGGCACTCATATTACCCGATGAACCGCCTGATAAACCTCGTTCAAAGAAAGAACGACCTGTTTGAACCATTTTGTTTCTTATTTCATTTTCACTTTGCATAAAAGCCTCTTAAACTTTTTAATTAATTAATATATATTAAGTTGTTAGAAGTGATTTATTTAAAATTTTACTTAAGGTTGAAGGGCAACGGCTTGTTCAAAAAAGTCAATTCCGCCGAAGTTACCTGATTTTAAGGTTATGGCGATTTGTTTGCCTGCTGTGTCTACGCTAACCGTCCAAGGAACTCCCGGGGCTATTTGTTGACCTATTTGTAAGGCAGGAACTTTTAAGGCTTTAACAACCGCACCCGAACTTTCACCGCCTGCGACAATAAAGTGAGTCGCACCGGCTTGATATAAATCGGTTGCAAGTTCGCCTAAAGCGTTTTCTATTAAAGCTCCCGAGGCTTCTTGTCCTAAAGCTTTTTGAACGGCTGCGACTGCTTCCGGTGCATCACTGGCATAAAGTACGGGTATACGATTATTTAAAAGCTGTTCTTTTGCCCATTGTGCGGCTTGTTTTATAAAGTTTGGGTTTGTGGATATTTTTAAAGGGTCAAGTTGGAACATTGGGTAAGCAGGGGCTTTTGATGTATCTGAATTTTCTTCATTTTTAGCTGCAAGGCGTGCAAGTTGTCCTCTTGTTGCTTCTGAGCAACTCCCTGATAAAATAACAGTTCCGCCTGTGATTTTTGGAAGCGAGACGGGAGTATTGTAAGTTTTGAGCAACCCTTGCTTGCGATACATTTCAGGTAAGCCGAGTGCAATTCCGCTTCCGCCTGTGATCAAAGATAATTTTGAACAGGCTTCGGCTAAGGTAATAAGGTCTTTATCCTCAAGAGCGTCAGTAACAATATAGCGTACTTTGTTTGAGCTGAGTTGTGTTAATGCTTTATTGATGGCATCAGCACCTTGTCTTATTGTTTCCCAAGTGATTAGTCCGACTTTTTCCGTAACTTGTGGCTCTAAAAGTCGAATCAAGTTTGAATCTCTCATTGGTGTAACAGGGTGATTTCTCATACTGCTTTCGGATAAAGGAAGATCGCCGACAAAAAGTTGTCCTTTATATATGGTACGTCCGTTTAAAGGGAAGGCGGGACAAACAATAGTATAATCAGCTCCTAAGTCATTTAATAATGCTTCTGCTACCGGCCCTATATTCCCTTTTGGGGTTGAGTCAAAAGTTGAGCAATATTTCCAAAGAAAATATTGACAACCTTGTTTTTTTAACCAAGCTAATGCGGAACGGCATTGTTTTACGGCCTCTCTGGGGTCAATAGAGCGACATTTTAAAGAAACTATAATGGCGTCTGCGTCGGGTATTTTTAAGTCGTCGGCAGGTAGATCACAGGTTTGTACCGTTCGCATTCCTTGACGCACCAAAGTGTTGGCGAGGTCTGTTCCGCCGGTAAAGTCGTCGGCAATACAACCAAGAATAGCTGGCATATTATACTCCTTACTTTATTATGTTTTTTGTGGTTGCCCCGGGTACTATAGAAAAGTTTGTTTCTATACGTTTTAAGGGGATAGTTTTTTCTGTTAGGCGTGCAATAATTGTTTCGCCCGCTTTTATTCCCATATTGTACATATCTACTTTTGTGGTTGTAATTTGCGGATATGAATAAAGAGCAATATCAAGACCGTTAAAGCCCATTATTCCCATTGTTTCAGGAACGCTGATCTTAGCCTCGTTACAGGCAGACAAAACACCAAAAGCAGTGTTGTCATTAGTGCAAAAAACAACATCAGGCAGTTTGCCGGTTTGAATAATTTTTTGCATGCCCGTTCTACCTGAGATAATTGAAGAACGAACATCAATTTCGTATATTTTAGGCTGTGCTAACTTTTCTTGCTCTAGTCTTTGAGTAAAGCCTTTTATGCGTTGAGCGGCACGTATATCAACGTTAAGCTTGGCTGTTATGATATTAAAGTTTTTATAACCACAAGAGATAAGGTAGTCGCCAGAGGCGTATCCGGCTTGTTCGTGAGAAATTCCAACATTAATGTCGAGAGGGTTATCGAGTAGTTCGAGGATTTCAACAACAGGAACGTTATTTTTTTTTGCTATTTCTCTTGCCAAAGGGGGGAGTGTGCCTACCATAACAATTGCATCGGGCATCCAACCTAAAAAGGCTATTGCTTGATTTTCGGCTATATCAAGATTGTATCTGAAATTACCCAAAAGAATTTGAAAACCAGCCGGTTCAAGGATTTCCGTTAGTCCGTTTAGCATTGATGAAAAGACAGCGTTGGAAATAGAGGGAATAAGTACGGCAATTTGTTTTGTTGATGCTCCCGAAAGACTTCCTGCTAAGCGATTAGGTAGGTAACCTAATTTTTTTATGCTTGCTTGAATGCGTAGTAAGTTTTTTTTTGAAACTAAGTTGGGGGAGTGCAAGGCTCTTGATACCGTCATAAGACTAACGCCAATATCAACAGCCACATCTTTTATAGTAATGCGTCCGCTGTTTTTTTTGTTATATTTAATAGTGGTATTTGTTGGTTTGTCTTGCATTTTTGCTCTATAAAATTTGTTTTTATATTTAGCTTATATTAACTTATACATAGGGAAGATTTAAAATATGTTATCGTTAACATATTTTTTACAAACAAACTCTATTTAGTTTATGTGAATTTGTTGTTGTGTGTCAAGCTGCTTTTAAAAACTTGCTTTATATAGATTTGTTGTATTTGTTGCTTGATAGTTTTTATTTATTGCTGTATTATATAAGGCTGTATGAATTTATTATGAGCCTATTTTGCTTGCAAGCGTAACTATATAAATTATATTAATTTTTTATGTTTGTTTGATAAAATCTAAAAAAAATTAAAAAAAAATCATTTTTTTGCTTGCTTTTTTTTTTAGTCACGGTTAAATACAAATTCTTCGTTGCTGGTGTAGCTCAATAGGTAGAGCTCCTGATTTGTAATCAGGTGGTTGTGGGTTCAATTCCTATCACCAGCTCCAGTTTGGTGGAGTTCCCGAGTGGTCAAAGGGAACAGACTGTAAATCTGTCGCCGTAGGGCTTCGGTGGTTCAAAGCCACCCTCCACCACCATTTTTTTTTTTTTTGACGCTGTAGGAGACAGAAACCTGTCGGAGAACTACGGCTTGTGCGGGAATAGCTCAACGGCTAGAGCATCAGCCTTCCAAGCTGAGGGTTGCGAGTTCGAATCTCGTTTCCCGCTCCATTTTGTCCAAGGTTCTCCCTTAGGCTGTAGCATTCGCCCACATAGCTCAGTAGGTAGAGCACATCCTTGGTAAGGATGAGGTCAGCAGTTCAACTCTGCTTGTGGGCTCCATTGGTATTTTAATTAAGCGGAAGTATCAGTTTGTTACTGAACTGTCCAACACTACATTTGAGGGAGATACTCATGGGTAAGGAAAAATTCGCGCGTACGAAACCGCACGTAAACATTGGTACCATCGGTCACATTGACCATGGTAAAACTACTTTGACTGCTGCTATTACTAAAGTAGCCGGTCTTCTTGGAAACGGTAAGTTTGTTGATTACAATCAAATCGACAAGGCGCCTGAAGAAAAAGAGCGTGGTATTACTATTTCTACATCTCACGTAGAGTATGAGACTGCGAAACGTCACTATGCTCACGTTGACTGTCCGGGCCACGCTGACTACATTAAAAACATGATTACCGGTGCCGCACAAATGGACGGCGGTATCTTGGTTGTTGCCGCGACTGACGGTCCTATGCCTCAGACTCGCGAGCATATCTTGCTTGCTCGTCAGGTTGGCGTTCCTTCACTTGTTGTCTTTATGAACAAATGCGACATGGTTGAAGACGAAGAGTTGTTGATGCTTGTTGAAATGGAAGTTCGTGAACTTCTTTCAAGCTATGGCTACCCTGGTGATGACATTCCTGTTATCCGTGGTTCAGCTTTAAAAGGTCTTGAAACTAGCGATCCTAACTCTGCTGAAGCCAAACCTATCGTTGAACTTTTAGACGCTTGCGACAGTTTCATTCCTGAGCCTGTTCGTGATATTGATAAGCCTTTCTTGATGCCTATCGAAGACGTATTTTCTATTTCTGGTCGTGGTACTGTTGTTACCGGTCGTGTAGAACGCGGTATAATCAAAGTTGGCGACGAAATCGAAATCGTTGGTATTAAAGATACTGTTAAAACCACCTGTACCGGTGTTGAAATGTTCCGTAAGCTGCTTGATCGCGGTGAAGCCGGTGATAACATTGGTGCTCTTATCCGTGGTGTTAAGCGTGAAGACGTTGAACGTGGTCAAGTATTGGCTGCTCCTAAATCAATTACTCCTCACAAAAAATTCAAAGCAGAAGTTTACGTTCTCTCTAAAGAAGAAGGCGGACGTCATACTCCATTCTTTACAGGTTATCGTCCTCAGTTTTACTTCCGTACTACAGACGTTACCGGTATTATCGCTCTTCCTGAAGGCGTAGAAATGATTATGCCTGGTGATAACTCTGTATTTACAGTTGATCTTATTGTACCAATCGCGATGGAACAAGGTTTACGCTTTGCTATTCGTGAAGGTGGACGTACTGTTGGTGCTGGTGTTGTTTCTGAGATATTGGAGTAATCATGCGAGTTAATATTCTGCTTGCCTGCACTGAGTGTAAGCGTCGTAACTATGCTACTTCTAAAAACAAGAAAAATACTACAGGTCGTCTTGAACTGAAAAAGTTTTGTCCTTGGGATAATAAAGTTACAGTTCACAGAGAGACTAAGTAGTTTTCTATAGTGCAGGACAGTAGCTCTAACGGTAGAGCAGCGGTCTCCAAAACCGCGGGCTGGGGGTTCAAATCCCTCCTGTCCTGCCATTTAATTTTTAAGTAGAGGCAATTATGGCGGCAACCAAAGATAAAGACAAATCCCACAATAATTCATCTAAGACAGAAAAGTCTTGGTTTGAATCTGCCGGTGAGTTTTATAGAGGCTCAGTGTCTGAAATCAAAAAGGTTACTTGGCCAACTAAGCCGGAGATAAAAGTAACTACTTTCGCCGTACTCGGTTTTGTTCTTTTCATGACCGTGTATCTAGGTATTGTAGACTTTGGATTGTTTAACTTAATAAATTGGATTATCTCGTCCTTAAGTTAGTTTTATATTAAGTTAAAAGTGAGTTAAGCTAGAAATAGCTTGTCTTGAGAGCTTCTTCTGTTGAAGTTGCTTGTTTTTACAGCCCTTAAGCCAGAGTTATAATGATGAACGATGATGTCCAAAGCTCACCAAGCTCACGTTGGTATATTGTACACACTTATTCAGGTTTTGAAAACCGAGTTGTGCAGACTATCCGTGAGATAATGCGAACGGGTCAAGATGGCGGACTGATCGAAGAGGTCGTTGTACCTGTCGAGAAAGTCGTTGAGCTTGTTAAGGGTGCGAAAAAGACTTCCACTCGCAAGCTGTATCCAGGCTATGTAATGGTAAAAATGGTTATGACAGACCATTCTTGGCATTTAGTACAAAGCATTCCAAAGGTTACCGGTTTTATTGGTGGAAAAAATCGCCCAGCTCCTATGCCTGAAAGCGAAGCTATGCAATTACTTTCCACTATGGAAAGTCGCCAAGAACAACCACGTCCTAAGTTTAACTTTGAACATGGTGATGAAGTTAGAGTTATTGACGGACCTTTTGGCGGGTTTAACGGAGTTGTCGAAGACGTTAACTATGATAAAGGTAAATTACGCGTAAGCGTTTCTATCTTTGGACGTCAAACCCCCGTTGAGCTTGATTTTGTACAAGTTAATAAAGGCTAATCCTAAAGAGGGAAAACTCGGCGTTTAATAACCTGTTTTTGCCTTCATATTGTTTTTACAATAAGTTAGGTTTTTAATCTGTTTTTTTTATGAGTTACATAATTATAAACAGAATATAAAGGAAATATAATGGCTAAGAAAGAAGTTGCCAAAATAAAACTTCAAATTCCGGGCGGAATAGCTAACCCTTCGCCGCCGGTAGGTCCAGCGCTTGGTCAGCATGGTCTTAATATTATGGAGTTTTGTAAGGCGTTTAATGCTAAAACAGCTGATCAAAAAGGTGTTATTACCCCTGTTGTAATCACTGTTTACCATGACCGTTCTTTTAGCTTTATTACCAAAACCCCTCCTGCGTCTGTTTTACTTGCTAAAGCAGCTAAGTTGGAAAAAGGTTCAGGCGAACCTAACCGTAATAAAGTTGGTAGCATTACCGAAAAACAGCTTGAGGAAATAGCAGCTCTTAAATTACCCGATCTTACTGCAAAAGATCTTGATGCTGCTAAAAAATCCATACTCGGCACAGCCAGAAGTATGGGTATTGAAGTTAAATAGCGTTTTAATCAACTGTACTGCTGGATAATCTATAGCTATGTAAATGCAGATGTTATAAGTTTTAGCAGGAGATTGTGAACGAAGGAAAGTATAATGCCCAAGCATGGAAAAAAATACCGCAAAGCAATAGAAGGTCAAGAGAGTTTAGAAAAACTTAATATAGAAGAAGCTGTTAGCAAGGCTGTCGGTTCTTCTTTTGTAAAGTTCGATGAAACCGTTGACGTAGCTCTATGTCTCGGGGTTGACCCAAAATATTCAGATCAAATGGTAAGAGGTGCTTGCGCACTACCTCACGGACTCGGAAAAACAGTACGTGTTGCAGTTTTTTGTAAAGGCGATAAAGAAGCAGAAGCGAAAGCCGCCGGTGCTGATATTGCAGGAGCAGAAGAACTTGTTGCCCAAATTAAAGAAGGTAACATCAACTTTGATTCTGTAATAGCAACCCCTGACGTTATGGCTTTAGTTGGTCAAGTTGGTCGTATTTTAGGACCAAGAGGACTTATGCCAAACGCCAAAACAGGAACCGTAACCTTTGATGTTGCTAACGCCGTTAAAGAAGTTAAAGCCGGTCGTGTTGAATTTAAAGTTGATAAAGCCGGCGTTTTACACGCTCCTTTAGGCAAAGTCAGCTTTGGTTCAGAAAAGATTTTAGACAACCTTAAAGCCTTACTTGACTCAGTAAATCGTTTAAAGCCTTCTTCTGCTAAAGGTACTTATATGCAGAAAATGGCTGTTTCAACAACCATGGGACCCGGCTTTAAAGTTGACCCTACTGTGATTCGTAAGTTTATAGAAGGTTAATATATTTAAACTGCTTTATCCTCAGAGGTTGTTTTAGAATTTCATTTTTTGTTTTTTTGAAATATGAAATACAAGAAATAGTTTTAAAATAACCTTTGTTGTTAAAGTAGGGCTTTACAAAAGTTAATCTTTTGTTTGAGCTTTATTGGCAGATACAGGAAGTAGCTAGTTGAAGAAAGCAGGTGAATATTTATATATTCTTAATTTCCTGCCGAGACAGAACTTTGGCTTAGCAACTTCCACCTTAGGCAGCTGATTTTTTATTAAATCAGTGAACAGTCTTTAATTTTATTAAAGGCTAGTGTGTTTTACACACCCCAGGAGACAAATATGAACAGGTCTGAAAAAGCTACAATTATTGATGCAATTAAGTCAAAAGCCGATAAAGCATCAATCGCTGTAGTGACCGACTTCAAGGGTATGCCGGTGGAAGAAATGACTCGTCTTAGAGTTAAGCTGCGTGAACAAAATGGCGACCTATGTGTCGTTAAAAATACTCTCGCAAAGCTTGCACTCACTGACGGTCCTCATGACGTTATAAAAGACAACTTTAAAGAAAACTGTGCAGTAGCATTAGGATCAGCTGATCCCGTTGCTCTCGCTAAAGTTGTTACTGAGTTTGTAAAAACCAGTAAAACGCTCAAAATCCGCCACGCCAGCCTTGAAGGACAGTTCCTTAGTGTTGCTCAGTTAGAAGCTTTATCCAAGCTTCCGGGCAGACAGGAACTCTTGGCTCAGGTGCTTGGTACAATGAACGCTGTACCAACTAATTTTGTGTCTTTATTTGCAAACGTAATTCGTGGTATGCTCTATGCTTTAAAAGCAATAGAAGAGAAAAAGGCTACCAACGCTTAGTTGTCGTTTGTTTTAAAGATTTAAAGTTAAGCAAAGTTTTTTAATATTTCTAAATCTTCCAAGGAGAAGAAAATGTCTGTTACTAAAGAACAAGTTATTGAATTTATTTCAAATATGACCGTGTTAGAACTCTCTGAACTTATTAAAGAGTTAGAAGAAAAATTTGGTGTTTCTGCTGCTGCTCCTGCAATGGCAATGATGGCAGCTCCTGCTGCCGGTGCTGGTGCTCCTGCTGAAGAAGAAAAAACAGAATTTGATGTTATTCTTAAAGCTTCAGGCGCTAACAAAATCGGCGTTATCAAAGTTGTTCGTGCTCTTACAGGTCTTGGACTTAAAGAAGCAAAAGACAAAGTTGACGGTGCTCCTGCTTCTATTAAAGAAGCTGTATCTAAACAAGATGCAGAAGAAGCCAAAAAACAGCTCGTTGAAGCTGGCGCTGAAGTTGAAATTAAGTAATTTCAATTTGATTAATTTAGTATTATTAGAGACAGGTGAGAGCCTGTCTCTTTTTTGTTGTTATAGGCAAAAAAACGGTGTATTAAAGCATTGTATATTTTAAGACTATTACAGAAAATAACGCAAAACGGAGCTTTGCAATGAGGCTGTTTTAGAGGAAATTCACATGATTTCAATAAAACGATATTCTATAACTTGTCATAATCAATAAAACTAAGGTAATATAAGGGCTTTTATGGAGACTAATCAAAAACACGCTGTTACTGGTGCCTTTGGATTTTCAGGACGTTATATCTCTGAACGCCTTTTATCAAAAGGGCATGAAGTTATTACCTTGACAAACTCCCCAAATAGAAAAAGCCCATTGCAGGGAAAAATAAAAGCATACCCTTTTAATTTTGATAATTTAGCGGCATTAACACAATCTTTAGAGGGTGTTGACGTTGTGTATAATACATATTGGGTTAGGTTTAATCATAAAAGATTCAATCATGCAGATGCTGTAGAAAATACGCTTACTCTTTTTAAGGCTGCCAAAGATGCAGGAGTTAAACGTTTTGTGCATGTGAGTATTTCTAATGCGAGTTTGAATTCTCCTTTTGAATATTTTCAAGGAAAAGCCAAACTGGAACAAGCCCTAGAGAACTCCGGGTTAAGTTATGCCGTTTTACAGCCCACGGTGTTATTTGGAGATGAAGATATACTGATTAATAATATTGCGTGGACCTTGCGTAAGTTACCTGTTTTTCCGTGTTTTGGTGATGGTAGCTACTACATTCAGCCTATTCATGTTGATGATCTTGCGGATATTGCGGTAGAACAAGGAGAATCTCGCACTAATGGAGTTTTTCCTGCTGTTGGACCTGAGGATTTTAAATATAAAGATTTAGTAAAAATGATTGGCGACGAGATAGGCTGTAAAAGAGCTATTGTCCCTTTTCCTCCCAGCCTTGCTTATGCATTGTCTGTTGCTATAGGAAAAATAATTGGTGATGTGTTTATTACCAAAGACGAAATAAGAAGCTTGATGGATAACCTTTTGCATATTCCAACAGCAGAACGCACCGGCTCAATCTTTTTATCTAAATGGGTAAAAGAAAACAGTGCCAGATTAGGGAAGCATTATTCCAATGAATTAACGAGAAGAATTGATAAATTAAAGGCTTATTAAAAGATAAGGGTTCAATATTAGTAGGGATATAAATGTATATCTCAAAATTTACTCAAAAAATCGAGGAGTTAATAGCAAAAGACAAAGTTGACGGTGCTCCTGCTTCTATTAAAGAAGCTGTATCTAAACAAGATGCAGAAGAAGCCAAAAAACAGCTCGTTGAAGCTG
>NZ_FRDI01000015.1 GCF_900143255.1 Desulfovibrio litoralis DSM 11393 | reverse complement strand
TAATGCAGCACAGCCGCATTGATGAAACAACATATGAAAAGGAGCGACGTGCGATTGCCGCCCTTGCACCAAAGGGGTTTTTCTTTGACATTTTCCGTGACGAAGCCGGACTGATCGACTACTTATACAATAATAGAACTTGATGAGATGCGTTATTGACACTCTCATCCTTACCAGCAATCGGTAATTTCAAGACTACTAAATCCATATGTCAACAAGATATTGGTAATTTATAATTTAAAAATCATTCAAAATCTGGTATAAAAGTTGGATTACCCATGCATGTTTGTGGAAGCTCTGTATCACAAAGTTCACGATGGTCAACGAGGCAGAAGCATTTGTGAACATAACGCCCCCTATTCTCCATAACCACCCATTCATACCTCGTACGCCACACAGAATTTTGACACGTCAAACACGGGTTTTTATCTATATTGCAAATGTATGTGTATTGGCAATCATTATCCTTTGCCTCAAGCCTATCAAGCTCTGGGTCCCATGATTGTTTCTCGTTCAGTCTCTTGATTTTCGACTGGGTGTCTGACTGTTCTTTCCTGGCTAATCGGGATACTCTCGATTGAAGTTCTTGTATGCTTGACCAATAGATTTTTCTTTGCTGTTGGTCTTGGCTCAATTCGTCTTGACATTGGTTGCTGTTCTGGCTGTTGCTGCTTTGGCTGTTCTGGTTTTCCAAGTATTCCTGCGACATAATGGTACTCCTTTGTAAATTGTTGTTGTTTGATTTGGGACAAAAGCGGTATTTTGGGTATGTACCGCACTTGTTGGGTTTCTGGTTGTTCTATGAGTTCTTCGATAAGCTTGGCTTGGTACTCCTCTTGGGCTTCAAACTTCGTTTTGGGAAGTGGGCATTGGCCAAAAACTTTTTCAAGCCTGCTTAGAGAGTATTTATTACTGATTTCAGAAAATTTAATAGTGTCTGAATTATTATTAAAAACAAAAACTAAACCACCGCCTGAACGTTTGATTTTTCCAAATTCAGTAGAAGTATCTATTAATGAATCCCAATTTTCGGCATTTTTGAAAATTGGCAACAACCTTTTTTTAATCTCTTCAGGGGTTAAAAGGTCTTTATATTCAAAAGGTTGTAAGGAATATTCATTAGGGCATGCCCCATCATTATTGGAAGGCAGACCATACTTCTCTACCAAAGACCTTGCTGAATATTTTTTTCCACATTTTGAGAAAGAGCATTTGCGATTGTCTGGACCAGTTAGGATTCCGCCAGGCTTTCCGTCGTCAAAAAATTTAATGGTGATTTCAATTACTTTTTCAGCAAACATGCGGTCTGCAATTGCCCAGAATCTTGCTCCTGTATCCTTGTGCTCAATGGCAGCTTTGTCAAAAATTTCTTTTGAAACCTCAGCAAGTTGGCGTTGTTTTGACTTCTTGCCGGTCTTTCTCTCTTTGATACGGGTTCCATCGGAATGGTTATCTTTTTGAGTACTACGCTTGATTAGCTTTCCCTCTTTTGTGCATCTCAAGTTTTCAGGAGGTGGCCACCCATAGGCTTCACCAATCACATGAATTGCCGACTGACGGCAAGATGCCCAATCCGTCCTTGGACCTCGAATTCTAGTTTTACCTGACTTTGTTTTTTCTTTAGTAGTTTTGGTTTTTATAAATCCATTGTCGGCGATAAGATATTTTCCAGATTTATCTGGTGTTAGGGAAACACGGCTAATCAACAGGTGGATATGAATATTATTGGTATCGTTGTGTACATCCCAGATTACCGGGTGATCCTGCATTCCATATTTTTGAAGCAGGATTTTAACATCACGCTCGATTTGTAGACGTGTAGGGATAAATCCTTGAGGATAACTTATAATTTGATGAGAGGCAGCTTGTGACGATTTTAAATTTCCATGCAGTTTTAAATAGTTGTCAATTTCACGAAGTTGACCATGACGATCTTGTGACACACAATTCATTGAACCTGACAATATGCCAAGATCATCAACTGGCGTTTTATGCCCTTCTGTAATAAGTTTTTGCATGTAGCGTGAAGTGGCAGAGATGTCTCTTGCACCATCTGTTGATATCTGTTTAATTATGACACCGATATATTCAGACATAGATCTACCCTACTTTTTCAGTCATTTTTGCAATGAGATGTTCAACAGCTTTTAATAATGGGCGAACCTCTGAATTTACTTTAACCAGTGTTTTCAAGAGGCCCATGTGTTGACGGAGTTCAGCTAAATCACGGCTATCTTGGATGGGAGCAGAGGTACGACCACCCACTGCTCGTTTGCGTAAAAATGTAGAAATAGAATTGCCTGTTTCGGCACTTCTTTTTTTAATCACATCTCTGTCATCAAGTGTACAACGAAATGTCATAGTAATTGGAAATTTTCTAGTACAAATTTTTTCAACAATTTCAAGTTTCATAATCACCTCTTGAAAATAATAAATGAAGAGCAAAACGATGAATTTAATTAAACTGGTTTTATCTACGTTCTTGGGTCCAGGGCAACGCCCTTGGCTGGAACCGTCCCCTCTTTGAGGGGTGATGAGCGTTAGCGAAGAAAGGTAGACTTGGTATAAAAATTCGCAGAATTGTAATACCAGGTCGCTCCAGCCTAACTAGTTATCTTAACGTAACACATATTTTTTTATATGCAACTATACACTTTTAGGTAAAATCTATACAGTTTGTGATAAAACCTATACACTTTGTGCTAATTTCTAACCACTGGAAAACATAAAATTTAGTCAACATGGAAAAAATATTGATATATTAAAGCGTTAATGATAGTGAAATATGTGTAAATTGAGTTATATTTAGGTATTCACATATCACATTTTTTTATTATTTCTTTATGTAGTGATAATACACTTTACACATAATCTTTCCCTTTCCTCTGGCTGATTTCTTGTTAAAATCATATCACAAAGTGGCTATATTCAAGTTTTTTTTTGGAATTTGTCCACAAAGGAGATTTAACATAAAGTCAACAAATTAACTTTATAAGCTTTTTATGCATTACGACGTTCACGTTTTTCTGCTAAAATTAATTTTTCTCTTTCTTCAATTATTTTTTCAGAACGTCTAATAGAGTCTTTACGATCACGCATAATCTCCTTTTGTTTTTTCATAAGCTTTATTTGCACGTTGTTTAATGTTTTGGATAGAGAGTATGTCAGAGAAATCACCATGTGCACCCTCTGACCGTTGGAAATCAATAGCGTAATCATCAATGCCTTGTAATAGCTCTATATTCCTGCTGTCTTCAGCTTCTAAAACTGGAAGTCAAAGACAATTTTCACAAACCATGGGGGTATTGAGACTCGTCGATTACATAAATTGTAATGGGTATCATTAATTAGGTAACTTTTCCATAAATCCTCCTGTGATTAATATTATGACTTATGGGATACGTTTTTTCAATACTAGCTCACTTCATGCAAGGTTAAACAAAACAATCTATCTCTTGACTACACATAGGGTATGTGATAATTTAATAAATAAAATATAAAAGTTCGCAGGTTACAATGTTAGACTCACAAGGTTTAAATAAATGTGATGGTAAAAAATTGACAAGCTTAAAATTAAAAAAAACAGACGAAAGACTCCATAGTGAAGCTAACGACAATGTTCATATCGATCAAGACGTTGAAGGAAATGATGAACAAGAATTGGATATGTCGGACTACCCATTAGACAGCTTGCTTATTCGTTCAGATACACGCACTATTCACGATGTTTGTAGACGCATTGATCAAAATTCTTATATTATGGATCCAGACTTTCAAAGGGCTTTTGTTTGGAATTCTAAGAAACAATCTCGCTTGATTGAATCATTACTTATGCGCATTCCTTTGCCTGTGTTCTATCTAGCAGAACGTAACGATGGTAAAGTAATCGTTATTGATGGATTACAACGCTTAACAACAATTCATAACTTTATACGTAATAAATTTTCTTTGAGCAACCTTACAAAAGGCAACAGCCCATTTAAAGGCAAAAAATTTAAAGATTTCAGTACAAAATTACAAAATCGTATTGAAGATACTCAACTGATTCTATACCTTCTTGACGAGAAAGTGCCAGAACGGGCAAGATTGGACATTTTTGAAAGAGTAAATGGTGGAACTCCTCTTACTAGACAACAAATGCGAAACTGCATGTACTCCGGTAAAGGTACAAAATTACTAAAAACGCTTGCTGAAAGTAATGAATTTTTATTGGCTACAGACTCTGGTCTTGGTGCAAAACAGATGAGAGACCGTGAAGTAATTAATAGATTTATGGCATTTAGCTTGTTCACATACCAAGAATACAAAGGTGAAATGGACACCTTTCTCGCTTCTGCATTAGAAAAGATGAACGCATTAGAAGATGCAACGTTATTAGATCTCTCTAACAAGTTTAGAATATCTATGTCAAGATGTTATAAAATCTGGGAAAAACACTCTTTTCGTAAACACACAGAAGAGCAAACAAAGAAGTCTGTTATAAACATAGCATTGTTTGATGTACTTTCTGTAATTATGTCTAATGAATTAGCCCAAAAATATGACTCTAACCCACAAGATGCACAAAAAAAATTTTTTAAACTTTGTGAGGATGAAATTTTTATGGCTTCTATATCTCAATTTACAAACGATTTAAAACAAGTTAATACAAGATTTGAACTTGCAAATATTTTTTTTGAGGAGTAATTGGTGCTAAAGTCTATCTATATAAAAGGATTTAAATGCTTTGCTGATAACCGTTTTGATCTTGCACCTCTAACTGTCCTTGCTGGTTACAACTCCTCAGGGAAAACATCTTTTTTGCAAATTTTGGCGTTATTGCATCAAACTGCCTGTGAAAGTGGTAAACTCGAGAGCTTAATACTGAATGGTTGCGTGGTTCATTTAGGCAGAGTCTCAGATATTTTAAGCAGAACACATAGTAGAAATAAAATAAACATTGAAATTGCTCACACAAAAGATACTCTGTGGTCTAGAGAATATGTTGCTAACGACCTAACTCCCTTTAACTTAAAGGTTTATAATCAAGACAAACACAAGGGAAAAGATAAAGATATCACTCCTCTCTTTAAGAAAACAACTTATCTTTCCGCTGATCGTTTAGGGCCAAGAGAAATGCACAGCCTTGAAGATTCAACGCAATATAATAGTGTCGGTGTGCGAGGAGAGCGAGCAATCAGTCGGATTTATTCGGAAAAAAATAGCATCATAAGCGAACTTATCCTACCAAAAGTTAGCCCCCAACCCTTTCGTCAACTTGAAGCTTATATGCAAAAAATATTTCCAGATTTCCTTTTAAAAATTCAGCAGATAACAGGAAGTAACTATGCTACATTAGAGATGTCATCAGACAACAGTGTCGGGTATGTACGACCTCAAAATATTGGTTTTGGGTTAAGCTATACTTTGCCCATTTATGTAGCCTGCTTAACTGCCAAAAAAGATGACATAATTTTATTAGAAAATCCAGAAGCCCATTTACACCCATCAGCACAGTCAAAAATGGGAGAGTTTTTGGCCTCAGTGGCTAGTGTTGGAGTTCAAATTATTGTTGAAACACACAGCGACCATTTATTGAATGGAATTCGCAAAGCGGTTAAATCCAAGACTAGTGCTATAAGTGCAGATAATGTTATAATCCACTTTTTTTCTAAGCCTTCTGGTGATGGCAAACCACAAGTTATTTCCCCACAAATAGACCATGATGGAAAAATATCTACTTGGCCAGAAGGGTTTTTTGATCAGTATGATAAAGACCTTGAACAATTGATTGATTGGTAATGGCACTATGCGTTTATTTACTTTTAACGATCTATCTTTTCGTATAAATAAAGATCAATTCACAAAAAAAATTGATGAATTGATATATCTTGGAAACCTATGCAACTCTTACAACCATCCCCTTTATATACACAAAAATGGTTTGTTTTCTGCATGGATTGGCGAAATAAAAATTAAGGAAGCTATTCAATCATATTTGGCTAAAGAGAAAAAAACTCTTTTTTTCCGACTTATGGATAAAAGTGTTTTAAAACTTCCAGATGAAAGTGCAATTCCTAACGGATATATCTTTAAATATAATGACAATGATATATCTTGTTCTGGCTTAGCAGAATGTGCCTTTAGGCAACTATGTGATGAAAGTGTTAGCACGTATAGCTTATCAGAAACGTGTTTTCAAGACCATCAAAAACTTTGTGTTAAAATTCATGATAGTAATGCAAAAAATGACTCTATAGAAGAGCAACATATTATTAATATTTCCAATTTAGTTGATTTGGAATCATGTCTTAAGCATGAACTCCCGCCACTATCATCGTGGAATGATTTGCTAGATAGAACAAAACATTTTGATAAGATCACAATTGTACCAAATGCTAGAGAGTCTTTACTTAGAGAATCTTTTGAGATAAGTCTTGCTTGCACTATTTGGGAACGCTTAAAAGTGGTACAGGCTATGATAGAAGCCCCTACTAATGAATATCATGAGTTAGACAGAAAATATTGTCATGGAGAGAGAGCCTTGTTTTCTCCAGAATCGACAAAAAGAATAAATAGTTTGGGAGAAAAATTAAATTTTTGTATCAACGGAGAAAAGATTTGCTGTGATTATCATGCTAAGATTTCTCATAGAACATGGAGAATTCACATGAATGAAAAACCTAAAACTAACAAACAGATACATATTGTACATATAGGGCATAAAATAATATAAATTTACTTGTAGCGATCAAGCTTTACTGTCTTAACAACGATGCATAAACGACTGGATATAAATAGCCAAGCTTCACCCATATTTTACTTGTTTCCTCTAACGATTGTAAAATATTCAATATATTCTGTAATATCTTTGCGAGCTTGTACCCTTGTTTTATATTGTTTATGGTAAATTAATTCATTGTTTAAGAGTCTAAAAAACTTTCTATTGGAGCATTGTCATAACGATTACCATTATGACTCATAGACATAACCACCAGATATGACTTAATTGCTGCCAAATAAAGCCAGCCTTCTATGGGTCTAATGAGATGAGATAGGACTATAAATCCAGGAGAAGCAAAGTCTCACAAGTTTTTTTGGCCTTTGCTGGACTTTGTGATATTCTTTAATGGTGTCATGGACGGGATTAAAACAAAAAATAACTATCTATTTTCAATAGATAAAATTAAAGAATTAAAAATTTTACCAACAATTTTCATCAAATACCCATAGAGCAAATGACAAACGTCAGCGAGTTACGGGTTGAGTTGGGATGTTAGAAAAAGCTACGGCCAGTTAAAACACCATTTGTGTTGCTTAGCACAATATGAGATGAAAAATACTTAAAACTTTCTTCTTCATGGTCTGCAACAATTATTGTCTTGCCTTTTTTGAGAAGATTATCAAAAAAAATGACAAGTTTATAAATTTCAGCATTGTTCAAACCTCGAAACGGTTCATCAATTCCGTAGACATGAGACGTTGTTTTAAGAGATTTTAATATTTTTATTCGTATGTTTTCCCCACCAGAAAGCGTTGATGTCGGTTGTCCAATCACTAAATGGCCAAGAAGAATTTTTATGGCATTCGATAATGAAGTTAACACCTTATTGTTACAAACTAAAGAAGAGAACGCTTCATCTATAGTCATCTTCCAAACGTTCAAAATACTCATCCCGTCTATTTTAAACGACTTTAATTTTTGATTAAAACCTGTGCCGTCACATTCTTTACATTCTATTTGAGTAGTATCTTGGAAATCATTCCCATAGAATACCTTGCCAGCTCCAAGACAAAACGGACATGCTCCTTCACTTCCAGTGTGGTTTGAAAAGAACAGTTTATCTTTGTTGAATTTTTTCGCAAAAAGTTCAGATATATTACTAAATATGTCTAATGCAGTTGCTACACTCGAGTTTGAATTCCCAACAAGTGGCTTCTGATTTATATATGCATATTTCTCAAAATATTGGGGGAAATATTCACGCAAAAGAGTTGACTTCCCCACCCCTGAATGACCTGTAATCAAATTTAAACAGCTGTCAGCAATATCAATACTAATCCCTGAATATTTGTATACCGGATTTTGTAATTTAATTTGCAAAATGTTTCTAATAGGCTGTGGCTCAAAATCAAAAGAAACAGATTGAGACTGAATATATTTATCACTATTTATGATTGAACCACCATATTTTCCGCTACCTTCACCTAATGCTATTATATTACTCGCATCACCATAAAAAATATTATGATGATCTATAATTAACATTGTATGTTTTTCCGATAATTTTTTAATTTTTTGATGAACAATTTTTTTTTCATCGAAAGATAAACCCGCAAGAGGTTCATCAAGAACAATCAATAAATTCGTGAGCTGCGTATTAAATACTTGAACCAGCTTAATCCGTTGAAACTCACCACCAGATAATGATGGAATAGTCCTATTGAGACTTAAATACCCTAAGTTTAGTGAGTCTGCAGCAGTAGCAAAGTCTGCTATTCTTTGGATAGAGAATTTTAAACTTAAGTCTTTTGATGCATTTCTTACGGAATCTAGCCAAACACGGATATCAGAAAATGGAATGCACATTAATTCGCCAATTGAGAGCCCTTGTAACTTTATTTCACTATGCTCAGATGAATATTTTTGTCCGTTGCACTCAGGACACACTGTATCAGTATAGTAGGCACTTCCTGGAGTAAATTTGGGGAACATTGGGTTTCCAGTCATTACACCAAAATATTTTGTAGTTCTGCGAGAGTATGCATTGTTTTTTTTGAACCTTATCGAATATTTTTTATTACTCTCGGCATAAAGAAACAGTCGTTTTTCTTCTTGATTAAGTTGTTGGAATTTTTTTTTGCAATCTATTCCAATGTCAGCACAGAATTCCTTGATAATCCCAATATAAAAATCTTTATATCGGGTCCAACATTTAATTGGGCATTTTTCAAGAGAGACGTCGTAGTCAATTAGCCTGTTTAAATCTAATTCTTTTTTATATCCAATGCCATGGCATGTTTGACATACATTTCCTTCTTTATTCAATATAAAAAAATCATAGGGTAAATTAAGCAAAACAGAGTATATCATCGCAACGTGAGAATTCAAATTGAAGTATGTTCCAATTGTAGAGCGTATATTATTGTTTGCATTACTTTGTCTAATTGGAACAGTTGTAATCATATTTGAGTATGATCGAACCCGAAAATTCGACTCAAAAGGCGTATCTGAAAACATAGAATTGAACTCATATAAACCAATTTGTGCAACAGTATCATAGGCTAAGGATGATTTCCCACTCCCAGATGGACCAACAACAAGGTTAATGGCATTCTTTTTAAGAAGAACAGTAATATTTTTAAGATTATTGGTTTCTATTCCTTGTATGTAAATTGGCTCTAATCTCATCACTTTTAATCACTTTTTCTGATTATTCGATACAAATCTTTTATTAAAAATTCCAATGTTTTCTTCGCATGTACACAGAAGCGTTCATCAAGAGAGTGGATAGTATTCCCACCTTTACAATGCAGTGCGTTAACGGGACACCCTCCTCCACATATTCCAAGGGCCTCACAGGACAAACACTCACTTTTGTTGACAGGTGTCAGCTGCGACCATTTGATAAAGAGCGGATCAATATTCGCGTTGAAAGATTCATCGTAAATTGTGGAAACAAAATATTGCCTTTCTGCGATGCAACCATGACATATTCCTACGCTACCATCTGGAGTCACAACAATCTGTGAACCTGCGGTTGCAGCACAATCAGAAAAGTACACTTGAGCATTTGAAAAAGACTTTAACTTCCTCATTATCCGGTCTTCATAGATGCCTATTTCCCGCAAGTCACGAAAAACATCAATAATAAAATCTGCCGCGTTATTATTGTACTCATCACTAAGGGTAAAAGTTTCATCAGACATAAGGATGTTAAAACCAAATCCCTTTATGTTATACGCAGAAATTAATTCTAATATTTTATTTTTATCTTGTACTGTTTTCTCCGTCAGAGTAACTGACAAGGCTATATTAACATCAAGATTTTTTGCCGTATCAAGCACTGCTACTACTTTGCTAAAAGACGGTCTACCAACTAAGTCTATACGCTGTTCGTTTGCCTCTTCTGAACACCCATCAATTGAAATTGCAATAGAAACTCCAAGTTCCTTTAAGCGTTTCAATTTGTATTCGTCCAAAAGGAGGCCATTGGTTATTACGGATAACTCTGCATTTTTTATGCATGGCTCAACTTTACCTAGTTCATGAATGCGCAGGGCAATGTGTTCAAGTACAGGAAAGTTAAGAAGTGGTTCCCCACCGTAAAATATTATCGTTGACTTGTTTTCTGGGTTTTGATTTCCAGACAGCTTAATTTGCCGAATGAAATACACCAAAGCCTGCTCGGCTGTCTCTTTGGTCATTTTTTCCGAAGAAAACTTTTTCCGCCTTGCAGGATCATTGTTTCCCAAAAAACAATACTTACAAGCTAAATTACATTGTTCGCTTAAAATGAGATAGCAGACATTTACTGACGGAGATGGAATTTTGGAGCGAACAAATTGTAAAACTTCATCGTCCTCAGTTTTCTTTAAACTCAGGATTTTATACTTACGAAGCTCCGTCGCCATGCCCATTAAAGAGGAAGGGAATTCATCCAAAGAAACTGGTTTAACCATATCCAAAAAGCTCAATAGTTCTTCATACTGAGCTTTGTGAATATAAACAGGTTTCATTCGTAGCGAATGATACAAAGCAACAGCATCATCCAGTTCATAGCACTTTGTAAACCGTGATACGGAAATCAATTTATTCAACCCATCCTGTCTCATCATTGTCAGGGCTTCTCCGACAACTACAAGCACAAGTGCATGAGTTACATGTAACACACGCACACCTTGCCATCACGGATACATCATTACCAATAGAGCCGAACAATTCCTGAAATTGGCTTTCTGTTGCTATCATCATTAAAAGACCTCCCATTCAATGTCAGAAATAATTCCCCCTGAGCAAGAGCACTGGCAACTACACTTACACCCTGTGCATTGCCCAATGCAACTAACAGAGGCGAGGTAGGCATTGTCATTTATCTTTCCGAACAAATCCGAATATGCAGTTGAGCTGTATTCGAGCATTTTATCCTCCATTTGAATTAAGTCTCAATACATTAGCCTTAGTTAAGAATCTCTTCATTATTTATAGTAAATATACTCTTTTTACTTAATTAGTCAACAACAGATAACATATTGCTTTTAAAGAATATACTTCTTGATTGTTTTTTATCTATTTTTTGATGTTTACTTAACCTATTAATTCACAAGTATTTATACAACATGTATTCCTAGTATTGATTTGCTAAAAAAATGAATGGTATCATCAACCACGTATCCCATAATTTATGTAACGATCAAGTTTTATTGTATTAGCAACGATTAAGTTCATTGTGAAGATAGCCTAATCCATATTTGTGATCAGTCTGCTCTTTGCAGTCAAGCTGCACCGTTCTAGGCATAGGACATAACAGTCTTGTTTTGTGAACCTATAGGCCTACCACGTTTTTTAGGCTTGGACGCATTAGAAACACCACCTGCATCTAAAAAGATTGCAAGGTCGATCAGTAGAATCCGCTCATGGTCATTAATTTTAATGACTTTTGGATATTTACCAGCTCGTTGAGCTCGCCAATCCGTAGATACTGAGATACCTAAGTAGTCACGGAATTGTTGACGAGTAATGGCATGTGCTGGCGAAAATATATTTGTGAGATGGGTAAGTGTATTAGACATAAAAAATCCCTCATAAAACCCCACAACAAAATACTCCTATGAAAGGAATAATTTTACTATGGGTTTTACGAGGGCATCATGTTCACGGGTGGTTCCCCTTTATTATCAGGGCCTATGTGTCCACGCATAAAAAATTTACGTGGCAAAGTAAGCTTCTCGGGGCTGTAGGCTCCGGGTGGGTATTATTCATAGATATACTTGGCCGGTGTAGAATTACCTAAGTTAACACAAAGGCGCTTCCAGCATCCACTAATATATATTATATAAGCTATTTTACAAAAAATGTCAAGCTCTTCTATAAAAAAAATCCAAGACCCTTAGCATTCAATAGTTGTAACAGTTTATTAGAGGGGCCACCAGGTAGGTTTCTTTGTTCCAGACTCCCAAGCACGAACAGCAGCAACACTGGTATTAATCAGCATTGCAAATACAGATTGGCTCACGTTTAAGCGAGAACGCAATTCCTTAACCTCTTCCCCTGTGTATTCGGGCGTTTGGCTGGCTGCGTATAAGGCTTTATGTTCTTCAAATTTACGTTTGTCAATAACACCGCATTTGTATATGCCTTCTGATGTTTCGTACAACTCTTCCATTATACGACTGGGTTTTTTAGTAGTCATAATAAGTAAATTTATCCATTTTTTGTGGCACGAGCCAATCGCTTCTTCATGACGGCATCTGATTCATCAACAGAAAGATACCCGCCAGTTGCGGCATCTTGGGCACGTTGTAGCCACATGGATTCTTCCAGCTCATTAAATCGTTGAAACTCTTCATAAGAAATCATAACAACGGTTGGTCTACCAGATTTTTCAATAACAACAGGTTGCTTTGCTGCATCGGCAACACACGCACCAAAATTCTGCTTGGCATAAGTGGCATTAACGGTGTTCATATTATTCCCTTCCTTTTGGCCTGTTTGTAAACTTCCTTGTCGTTCCGTTTGCCAATAACATCAATATAAAGACATTCATCATCATACCAATAAATGATTCGATACTCTCCAATATCTTTACGTCGGCGTTTTGGCCTAATATTGCTAATAAGCTCTTTCGAGTCTTCTGGCTCAGGATTTACTCGCAACGCTTCCATAGCATCATATATCTGACAAAATTGCTTATCAGGCATCTTGTCAATAGCCTTGTCGGCATCTTTTGTAACTCGGCGTTTCAACATAAGCTTCCCTTAAAACAGACAATATGTCTACTTTGTCTATTCGTCAAGTGCTTCTTGCTTTGTTACGGGAAATAATTCCGGTAATGCCCTCTCAAGATTTGTAGCTTGGTGGGCATCCGCTATTTCTATATATCTGTTTGTCATATCTGGCTTCTTATGCCCCATAAGCTTCATCAGTGTGTATTGATCAACCCCTGCCATAGCTGCAAATGTTGCAAACGTATGGCGTAAAGCATGAAAATCTATTTTTTCTAATGCGTGACCAAAGCGTTTAGGCTTCTCATTAAAACCCAGTTCCTTAATGATGGCAAAATATAGGTGAGGCACCTCAGTACGCATTTTCCCCTTACTATTCGTGGAATTGGTCAGAAATAAAGGTTCTAACGGGTTTGCTGGTGGATACATATTAAGCCTTTCATCTAACATACTGCGAACAGGACTAAAGCCAAAATGAACGAACCTGGCACGCTTATTCTTCGTCCTATCAATGATATGCCTTTCAACCGCCTGTTGATTCAACTTATGAATATCCCCAGCTCTAAGACCTAGGCAGAGACCTAAAACAGTATAACAATAAGTGTCATGATCCAGCCTAGAGTTTAATCTTCTTTCATATACAAGGTCAGCAAGTTCTTTGGCTTCATCATAATCCAAGTAGCATTTTTTTTCGTTATCTACTTCTTCCCTAGCCTCTTTTGTTATAGCTTTACCTGGAAACACATGTTCAACTACTTTTTTTTCAACTGCATAGTTCCAGCAAAGTCTTAAATCTGTAAGACATTTATGAATTGTAGTATCACTATATACTGTGTTTGTTTTAGGATTTATACGCTTACGCATATTGTTAATAAAATTTTTAAAATGTTCATCTTCAAGGTCTTGCAAGGGAATTTCACCAAAATATGGTTTGATAAAATTGCGCCAGCGTCCATCTATTGAAGCATTTTCTTTTAAACTCCTACGTAGCTCAAGACGGTGTTGCCAATAAACATTCTCCCAGAATAAGGAAACAGTGTTGTTTAGACGTTTTTCCTCTTCCTTTAAAATAACCTTGCGTTGTTTCTCCTGAACAATTTTCTCCGCTTTAACTGTCGCAACCTTCTCCCCTATCATATCCTTGTAAGTAAATGGTGGAATATTGTTTTTTCTGTTGTAGTTCAGGGTTTCACGGATCATCTTCACTTTATCTAAAGTCATAGGTCCTAGGTTGTCGATAATTCTTTGCCCCATATGACTGCCTTGCAATCTATATATCTGCACATCACCATAATCTCGAACATATACACCTCGTTCTCCAGGTACTGTTTTCCAATTAAGTGCAGACATGATTTACCCCCTCTTTTTTGGTAGCCTTTTGGTAGCCTTTTTTGCAGAAAAACCTAAAAACACTTGAAAACATCTGAAACAAATTGAACCACTATGACATTGACATAACTATTTTTTTCTCATAATACTTAGAAAAAGTCAATCCTGCTAAGACTAAAAAATTATTTATCGTCGGGCTCATAACCCGAAGGTCGTAGGTTCAAATCCTGCTCCCGCAACCAAGAAAATCAACGGTTTACAGAAAATTTCTGTAAACCGTTTTTTTGTTTTCCTACCCTATTCCTACCCAAAGTTTGAGATAAAACCGATAAAGACATTTTTGTTTATTAAGTAACTGATCTGATCTGTGCTGGGTGACTGGCTAATCCAACTTCTTTTTCTTGAGCCAAACAGACAAATGATCGGCAATTTCTACGTTATTCAGGTCTGAAAACGGAAAGTGAGTATTACCCTTAAATCCAGCATTAGGAAGATGCACAACTGTTACATCTCCGCCATATTTATTGACAAGATTTGCCCAGTTATTTGCCATTTCTAAACATGCCCGCCAGTAATCCTGAGCTGGAATATCGCTGGGCTTATCTGGAATATTGTCGCCATAATAGATAATAATAGGAATTTGAGTCAGCTTTTTAAACTCCGCCAAAGGAACAGCAACGCCACTTAATTTAGCAAAAGTATTCGGAATAGGAGCAGGCACTTCGCCTTCTGGGAAAGTAAAGTTACTACCAGGTTCATAAGCCACAATTGCACGAACTTTATCGCTTTTCATGCCTGTATACCAGCCAGGACCACCACCTTGAGAATGGGTAACAAGAATTCCAGGACCTGCTTTGTCAAAGAGTGCTGCCAAGGCATCTGAAATAACACCCACATCAAAAGGACCAGTATTTGGGGTCATTTGGCGAAAATACTGATTAAGGGTTTCCTTGTCTTTAGAAAATTGAACACCAGGAAAATAATCAGGCCATACGCCCACACGAAATTGTGAAAACCACATTTGTTCATCAGGTGTGGGAGTCAAGTTAGCTGCAATAGTACTACGTCCAGCATTTCCACGTCTCGGCTGGTCAACCATATAAACGCTGAACCCACGGCGAAGAAAAATATTCTGAAAGCCTTCACGCCCATCAGGAGTTGTTTCGTAAGTTTTAGAAAACTGCCCAGCACCGTGTAGAAACATAATCGGTAATTTTCTTGCATTGACTGGTTTTTGATAAAAAACATAAGCATGATCACCGTGAAACGATTGTCCAGCAGGGTTAGCTGGTTTACGAGGGTCAAAAGTACCATCATTCTTGATAACAGTTCCACCAACAGCAAAACTGCCCTGTTCCTGAATAGTTAAAGGTTTTTGTTTTACAGCTTGCACAGCCATTAACCCAGAAGGGATAAAAAGCACACTCAAACCCAATACATAAAGATAAAATCTTTTGTAATTCATATAAAAACTCCAATAGTTATTTCAAAAAAGGTTTCACACATTATCAATACAATGGGCAGTCAAACTAAAAAATATACTGCCCATTGTACTTATTTATTTAAGGTTGTCGCTAAAAAATTTATTCAGCTTAGGAATCGATATAGCCAAATATTTGGGGACATCATAGAGATCAACATGAGAAGCTCCTGGCACCACGAAAAGTTCTTTTGGTTCTTTAGCTTTATTATAGGCATCTTCACTAAAATAAGCTGATACGGCTTTTTCACCTACTATAAACAAGAGCGGACGAGGAGAAATAGTTTCAATCTGTGCAAAAGGGAAAAAATTCATCATGGGAGCCATACTGGTAAAAGAATAAGCCGTTGTTACGTTTGGGTGCATACCTCTTTCAGCCGTACGGTAATAATCTATAAACTGGCTAGTATTTTCAGTATCGTTTGGCGAACGTTTTTCGGGAACGCCAAAAATATTGCGACGTTCTCCGCCTGCAAATTCTTTGGTTCGCTGTTTTCCTATTTCATCAAGAGTCTTCATGCGTTGCTCAAAAGTAACGGTATCACCAAGACTCTGACGGCGAGCACGACCTAAATCATACATACTGACAGTAGCAATAGCCTTTAATCTATGATCAATGGCAGCCGCACTGACAATATAGCCACCACCACCACAAATCCCAAGACCACCGATTCTATTCGGATCAACCAACGCATGATTGCTAAGAAAGTCAACAGCCGCACTAAAGTCTTCTACTCGTATTTCTGGAACTTCAATATTACGAGGAGTACCACCGCTGTCTCCCCAAAAAGAAGCATCAAATGCGAGAGTGATGTATCCTAACTCCGCAAGTTTTTGTGCGTATAATCCCGAACTTTGTTCTTTGCTACCTGTGAACGGATGTCCTACTACAATGGCTGGGTGTTTTTTAGATTTATCAATAGCCTTCGGCATGTATAGGTCTCCAGCCACATCAATGCCAATACGGTTTTTAAAGGTTACTCTTTCTACCGTTACCTTATCACTTGGAGCAGGAGGAGCAACAGCCATAGCGTTGGAAGCTCCCAGACTAAAGGTTAAAACAAATAACCCCATAAGTAATAATCCTATTTCAAATTTCATTTTCTATCTCCTAGAAGTTGTAAAAAGTTAAAACACGTCAAAACTATTTTTTTATGTTTTCCATTGTTTGGGCAAGCACCTCCAAAGCATTATCACCACGCTCTTTGCCAAGGTATGTTCCCATAACTCTAAAAAGGTGTCTCATCTGCTGTTCTGAAAAACCTTGTGTCATAGCAAGACCAATATGAGATTTTAATTGAGCGTTTGCACCTGGTAAATTGCTGATGACTCCAACTGTAGCAATTTCACGACTCTGAAAATCAAGTACATCACGCATAAAAACATCCGCAAACAAATGTTCTTTAAGAAAAACTTCAATCGCTGGAGTAAAAGTTTCGTATCTTGGAACAGCATCAGGACGTTTTAACGAGCCGACAGGACCAGGCACAAAAGCAGGATTACGCAACTTAGCCAACACATCATGCCCATATTCATATTTACTCTTATCTGTTACAACCTTGCTTGCTTCAGCCCCCTGAACATCTTTGATGCCTTGCTTTTCTCGTTCATCTATCACGGTGATAAAAGCATTTATGGCATTCAGAGAACGTGGAAAACCAGCATAGGCGTAAGCATGGATTAACACTTCTTTAATTTGATTTACGGTAAGCCCTGCTTCTAATCCTTCAACCAGCACTTGCTTGAGTCTATCAATATCGCCACTGGCAGTGAAAGCAGAAATAAGGGCTATTTTTTGCATTTTAAGAGGCATTTCATTTGAATTCACAGAACCATACTCCTCGTCTGTAACTTTTGCTCCCCAAGATACTGGTTTACCTTCAATCCGCTCCGAAAGTGCTATATGTGCCATCGCATTATCAGCTGTTGCACCGTGCCAATGGACAATATCAGCTGGAGTCCAAACTATATCTCCTTGACTAACTTCATACAAAGCTCCGCCCTTGCACTGTACATAACCACGCCCCGCAGTAATAATTAAAGTTTGTCCCATAGGGTGGCTGTGCCAGTCGGTACGAGAACAAGGTTCAAAAGTAACTATTGCTCCATAGGCGTTAGAACCATTTTGAGCAGTAAAAAGCCCATCAACTCTGGCAGAACCTGAAAAGTTTTTAGGGTTGGCTTTGCCAGAAGGCTGAGAACCAACACGAGTAATCGTCATTTGTCTAGACTGCTTGCCAGTCTTATTGTTTTTATATTGGCTGTCATTTACTTGTTCTTGCCAGTTTACATTAGTACCGTTTACAGTTTCAGCTATAACCCATGCAGACATACCAGTATCAAGAGCAGCACCAAACCAATGCTTGACCTTTGGTTGAAAAGTTACAACATCACCAGCAAAAGCCTCTTCCAAAGAGCCGTTTTCTTCCTGTACAATCATCTTTCCAGATGTAACCAATATTGATTGTCCCATGGGGCTTGTGTGCCAGTTTGAACGTGCCCCAGGCTCAAAATTAAGTAACTCGCCAACCAATTTTGCAGGTTTAGTTGATTGAAAGCTTTGTTCCACTAAAACTGTACCTGTATAATTTGAACCAGACATTTGTTCTGAGGGTTGTGTACCTCTTCTGGTGATTGTAATTGTCCCATCAGATTCCGCCACAACAACATTGGCTGAAAAAACAGCCCAAATAACCAATAAGGCAAAAGATATACTTTTTATACATATGTAGTACATGTATTCTCCTCAATTTAACTCTAAAATTATGTGTATAGTTTCCATGTCATAAGCTACAAAATTTGCTAATAACCAAGCTTACTAAGCCACTCTGCCACAGGTTTTTCTGCCCCTGTATCAGGATTGCTCCTAATAATGTTTCTGGATACAGCAAGACCGTCCAAAACTTTCGCATTAGGTTGAAGCTTTTTAATCACGTCTTCTGTTCCAGACATAGAGCTTCCTCCATGAGTGCAGAAAGGAATAATTGTTTTTCCAGATAAATCGTAGGACTCTAAAAAAGTATATAGCGGCATTGGCAGTGTATACCACCAGATCGGGTAACCAATGAAGATAACATCATAAGAATCAATATTCTCAACTTGTGTTTTGAGAGCTGGTCGAGCATTTGCATCACGTTCTTTTTCAGCTAGTGTAACGGTCGCCTTATGTTCTGTTGGGTATTGCTGTACCGTTTCAATTCTAAAAATATCACCTCCAACTTTTTTGTGAATCTCCAATGCCACTTTTTCGGTTGTTTGTGTATGAGAAAAATAGACAATCAGTGTTTTTTTATTTTCATTTGCATGCACTGGAGATGTCAAAACAAAAGACAAAACAACCAACATGAATGGTATCATTTTCATAGGAACTTCCTTAAATTATTTAGTAAATTGATTGCAAAGCATCTCTTTGTTCTTCATGCACAGACTTCCACTATCAACAATACATTCAAAAGAATGATTATATAAACGTATATGTAGTAAATTAGAGCTAATAGGAATATACATATTTCTACATATTTTTTGCCTAAAACTATCTCACACCTATTCAAAATATAAAATTGATGATAATAAACCCAAAGTACGCAGATGAAAACCAACAAAAAATGAAAAAAGACAGAACTGTGTAAAACAGTTTTTTATAGTGAGGCTAAACAATGTCAACAGATAAACAAATAAAGCTTGAAATATTAAGAACAAACCTCGAAAAAAAAATTTTACAACATTGCACAGAAATTGGTAAACAAAATACAAAAATTGATGGCTTAATGATTTCGAGGCAAGAAAATAAGGGTACACTTGAAAATTGTTTTTATACTCCAACTGTAGGTGTGATTATACAAGGTTGTAAATACTCAAGAATTGGCAACGATGAATATAATTATGGAGCACTTCATTGCATGGTAGCAGGAGTGGATATGCCAAGCCTCTATCGCCTTACAGAGGCTTCTCCTGAAAAACCATTTTTAGCTATATCGCTAGGACTTGATCGGTATCTTATAGCTCAACTGATAGCGGAAATGCAACCTTCATCAACATTTTATAGTGTAAAAAAGTCGTTTAAAGGAGTCGTTGTTGCTAAAGTAGAATTAGAAATTCTTGATGCTTTTTCTAGACTTATAGACTTGATTGATTATCCTGACCAAATTCCTGTGATAGCTCCTTTGATAAAAAGAGAACTACACTACCGCCTACTTTTAGGGTTTCATGGTGAATGGTTACGTGAAATAAACACATTAGGCACTCAAAGCAACCAAATCGCAAAAGCTATTTCTTGGCTACGAAAAAACTATCGAGAACCTCTTCTTGTAGAAAACTTGGCGGAGCAAGTAAACATGGCTCCCTCAACATTTCATCGCCATTTTCGTCAAGTAACAACACTTAGCCCCATACAGTTTCAAAAACGCTTACGTCTTTATGAAGCACAACGCTTGATGTTAACAAGTTCCCTAGATGCAAGTTCAGCAGCTATGACAGTTGGTTATGAGAGCATATCGCAATTTAACAGAGAATATAAGCGTTTATTTGGCGAACCACCTTTTAGAAATATTCTTCATCTTAGAGATAAATAATACAGTTGTTTTCAAACTGATTCACAACTAAATATTAAATAGTAGTGTAATTTGACATAATACAACTTAGATGATTTAACGTACTCGCCTCTAGTGTCTATCAACAACAAACAGCTTTAGCTTACTTATTAAGATTGCTAGAAAGTAGCATTATCAAAAATATATTTTACAAGAAAATGGTAATAAATATTGTTGCTGACATATATTAACTAAGAGTCTAGATATATTTGCACTCTACCCCTACAAATTAGCGAAGTTCGTAACTCGTACTACGCCCACCGCTTTCGCTTTGGAACAAAAGACCATAGTTCATTAGTTCTCGAATATCTCGTAAGGCTGTGTCCTGCGAACATTTTGCAAGCTTGGCATATTTACTACTGGTTAGCTTGCCTTTGAATTCATTTAACAAGAAGTTTAAAACAATTCGTTGACGATCATTGAGCGAATATTGGTTCGCCTTGTTCCACACCTGAGCTTTTCGCAAAACAGAGGCCAGTATCTCATCAGCACCATCAATAGCCCTCTCTAGGCATTCAAGAAACCACTCTAGCCAGTTAGTAATATCCACTCCGCCTTTTTGTGTTGTTTCCAAAATGGCATAATAAGCGTTTCGCTCCTGTTCAATACGAGCGGACATACTATAAAAACGTTGTGAGCTATTATCAGCACGAGCCAAGGCACAATCAGCAATCGCCCTAGCTATACGCCCATTGCCATCTTCAAATGGGTGCAAGGTAACAAACCACAAATGGGCAATTCCAGCCTTAAGCACTGGATCTAAGTCAAGCTTAGCATCAAACCACTTAAGAAAAGCGTTCATTTCTTTATCCAAACGCACCGCATCAGGGGCTTCAAAATGCACTTTTTCTCGCCCGAATGCCCCAGAAATAACTTGCATCGCTCCAGATTCAGCAGTACGCCATGCACCAACAGTGATTTTTCGAAATCCACTAAAACCAGTAGGAAACAAAGCCGCATGCCAGCCGACAAGACGCTCCTTGGTCAATGGTCCTGCATAGCGTTGGGTAGCATCAAGCATCATTTCAACGATACCTTCAATATGCCTGTTCATTGGGGTTATTCCACCAATATCAATGCCAAGTCGACGAGCCAAGGAAGAACGCACCAGCGTTGAATCTAGCTTTTCGCCTTCAATAGCACTTGATTTAACAACGTCTTCTGTCAATATCTCCAAACCTGCTTCTGCCTGAATGGAAAAACCAAGCGTACTCATACGCCCTAAAAGCAAGCCCTGTTTGTGCCGAACGGTAGCTAACAAACCAGCCAACCTCTCAATATTCCATTGAAAGTTTGGCCATTCTGCCCTTTCGTGAATATATCTCATACTAATCTCCGTAATTATTGAGATGAATATGACAGCTATTCACATTAAATGCAACTATTATCCGCAATTATTAAGGCGAATAGATATAACAATCGCCGCAAAATAAAAAAACATTCTCTTTAACTCTATTTGGATTAAACAGAGCAAAAGAGAATGGGCAAAATAGAATAGTTATTTAAATTAAATAGTTTTGATTCCTACCACCAGCGTTCAAGGTATATATATCCTGTAACTAAGACCAGTGGGGAGATTACGCCTGTCATTAATAACCATAAGATAATATTTCTTTCAAGACTCATGACTAGTTTTTGAGCTTCATCGTAGATTTTTTGGGCTTGTTGTGCCGCTTTATGCACATCTTGAAACGCAAGCTCAATAGTTTTTGCCACTTTTGCCACGGCTTCAGCGGGATAATTTTTGACCTCTTGAGCGGTCTGGCGTATTTCTTTGTTCGCTGTCTTTATTGATTCTTGCAAGTCTTTCAAAAGCTTGATCAATTCTGTGTTGCTCTTCAGCTTTTGCATCTCTTGTTGGTTCAAGAGGTTGACTCTCATTGCCAAAAGTTCCTCCTCGCTCATTTCTTCTGATTTCCTCTGATTGGTTGTCTGATTGCCCACTGGATATGTTTTCTCCAAGCGTGCATCCGTCAATCCTCTGGTCATGTCTAACTTGCTCATGCGTTAATCCCCTTTTTTGTAATGCGTTCCATGTGTAATTTTTGCCAAGATCGCTACCTTTTAAAGCTACTTCATTCAGGCTAAAACTTATTCCACTGACAAAACCCGTACTTGCTTGATTTAAACGTGTTTTTACGCCTTGCTCTTCTAGTTTGTGAGTAAAAGTTTCTAGGTTTAAACCGTTTTGCAAAGTGCGATCTATGATTTTTTGTAAAAGCATTCTGGTCGAAGGCTCGCCAGTACGCACGCTGTGTTCAACTTCCCCCTTCGTCAAACTTTTACGCTTAGCTTCTCGGCTCGGCTCAACAGTTTTTAGGTTCAGTTCTTGCTCCAGCTTTCGCATCAGGCTTTCTTGCCTTTGATAATCCTGACTATCACTGACGACCTGTCCATCTATGCCGATGCGATTGACGACAAGATGAATGTGTGGGTGTTCCGTGTCCGTGTGCTTTGTGGCGACATACTGACATTTTTCAAAACCCATGTGTTTAAGATAGCTTTTTGCAACACTTTTCCACTGTTCGTCGCTTAGTTTTTCGTCTGGACTGATGCTCAAACTGACATGACACACCGCCTTTGTGAGATTTGGACGCAACGCCCGAATCGCTCCAAACTCTTTGGCAAGCTCTCTCGCTGTTTGCCCTGCCATGTTGGTTTCCAGAATTTGCCCTTTTTGTGTTTGAAGGTCGTACTCTAAAGCCCCACGAAAACCCTTGCCTTTAATCAGTTTTGCTATCATTTTTTATTCCCAACAATTCAAGACGCAAGAGATGCAACTTGTTATTTGTTTGGCAAATCAAATGGGTAGGCATCGCCACCGAACTAGAATAGCTGGCTTTTGCAATCTGATTTAAGTTGCTCGCCAAATTGGCAAGTTCGGCATAAACTGTTCTGTTTATTTCAGGAACTAAAGGACGTAGCACAAAATGCTTCAAAGCGATATTTCTCAGCCATTGACCTAAAGGCAATCCAAAACTATCTGCTTTGCGTTTTAGGCTGTCTAATTCTGAACTGTTTAATCTGATGCCCACCGTATGAACTCTAACCAATTCATTTTGTAATTGTGGGCGTCCACCTCTGCCACCTTTTGCCTTATATTTTTTCATGATTAACCTCTGGCGAACCCCTGCCGAAGCTCTGTTAATTGTGTTTGTTTTTTGGCTTTTCTGCCTTTGCCCGTCTGCCCCAACGTCTGTAAGACCAAGCGTTTAAGTGCAACGAAAACATGGCTTGCTACTAACCATTGCGACTAATATGCGAGGCTCTAAAAACACCTTAAAACGAGAATGCGAAGTCAAATAAAAATAAACTTAAAGGTACTTACAAGTGTTTTTTATGCTTAAGCGCAATATTCGCAATATTCGCACAAATCCATTTTTACACACTTAGTTCAAACTATTTTTGCGAATTTTGCGAATTTTGTGCTAAGGTGTATTTCTTTAATTTGGAGCAAACAAAAATCATGTTTCAACTCCAAAAAGAAGAGGATTAACAATATATATTTTCGAGGGTCGTCCTCTTCCAATACTTTCTCTTTCTTGTGCCGCTATAAAACTACGTTCTTCTAAAACTGTTAACCCTGGATTAACTAAAGACATTTTAGGCCAACGCCCTTTAATTTTTTCCAGACAAGCACGAGAAGTAAAATGAGCAAGCCGTTCTTGCATTATCCATTTTAAAATAGCTCTAGCACATTCAATAGCATCATCTGCACCCATCAAAAAAAACGCTGCCTTAGCATGTTCAATCAATATTTTTGACAAAGAGAGAACTGCGTGCATAGTTTGAACATCAATAAGCGTGTTTTGAGGGCAATCATGCAAAGTTACATGACAAAGACCAGCAAGACGCAAGGTTTGCCCAGGAAGTTTACCTCCCCAATCTCTCATGCCTGCCATGCTTGAACCATCTGCAAGAGCAAACTCTATTTCACTTGCAAATTTAAGCCATATAGCTTTGGCTTCGCTCTCTAAAGCAAGCATATATGGAATGCATTCCCCTCGTGAGTTCTTTTGCCATTTTAAATCTAAAAGATGATTTAATCTCGCATGATACTCACTTTTTACTAATTCAGGTATAGGAAATGTTTCTATAATTCTTGTTCCAACTAAACTTTTTGGTAACAAAAATAATAAACGTCCTAAAAGCCCTCTACCTCGAAAGGATTTTGTTTGTGCAATGCCTGCAAGCACATCTGGTTGAGCTGATAAAATTAAAGTTAAAGCAGGGTCATTTAATTGAATTGGTTCAGAATGCCGTCTGTCTATTCTCAAAGCTTCACCACTCCAAGCTTTTAAGACTGCATCAAGGTTTGGTACTCCTCCGCTATACCTACCTGCCAAAGTATCAAAAAAACCTCCTTCTGCTTCAAGCATAGCAATACGTTGTTCATTATTAGCCATAAGAGCAGCTAAAGCTTCTGGAGTTGTATCATCAGCAAGAATGCGAGGGGGCGTGGGCAAGTCTGTTATTTCGTCTTTAAGTGTTGCAATTTTTTCTGCTAGCTCTTGACGTTTTTGAGCTGTATCACATTTTCTAGCAGACGCTAACCAAGAACGCTGAACTTCTTCTTGTACTTGCCTTGCCGCTTGAGCATGTTTTAATTCTAATTTAATCTTTTTTTATTGCTCTACCTCCCATTGGAGTAAAGGGAAACGACAAGCATCTTTAACTGCACTTTTTCTTTCTCCTGGTGGCAAAATCGCTAAGGCAAAGATATTCAAGGGTTCTGAATATCCGTCATGGACTTGAACCCTGAACTTTCTTTGTGCAACAGCAGCAACAGCTCCAAGAGCATTGACAAGGGACAACTCAAACGGCACTTGAATAGACTTAGCAACAGCTGATGCAAATTCACTAATAATACCTGGTAAGATATTGTGATCTATTGTTGGTGGTTGATGTTCATCAAAAGGAACAGGCTGTACAAAATTCAAAAGGGCATCAGGCATGTACGCCACCTTTTTTAAAGTTGAAAGTATCACAAGTTTCAACTTTGCGATCCGATACAAAAGAATCTAAATCTTGAATTTCATAAACTACTCTTGTTCCGAGCTTAGAAAACCTTGGACCTTTTCCTAAAGAACGCCATACCTCCATTGTTCCACGTTTAACTCCAAGATATTCAGCAGCTTCTATTGTATTAAGCTTTTTTGACATATATGCCTCCATATTTTTTTAAACTCAATTATTTGAGCTTTTATGGAGTACAACACAGCTTATTTTTTTTATCGCCCCAAAAACGTTTTATGGTCATTAAAAGATTCTTGCTATTTTTGATTCTTCAAGAAAAGGGTGAATAATAAAAAACATTTTTGTTATATCTAAAATGGGGTGTTTATGCCCTTTCCTCCTTGGTACAGTTGCAATTCCTCGAAACTGATACGATTCTGCAAGTCTAATAAGACCTTCAACTCCATCTTTTTTACCAAGAAGCTTTAACCGCAGACAACTTAACATTTCATCAGGATCTTTAATTGTAACATCATCAAAACTCAACCCATTATGTTGATAAAAAATATTTAAAGCCGCCCAATAATGGACTATTGGCATAAATTGTGGCCATAAAACTTTTGCTATTGTACTTTTTGTTAAGTTCGGCTTGTCATTTTCAAAAATAATATTAGTGGCCTCTTGTAAGCTCAGTTTATTATCTAACATTTCAAGAAAGACTTTACCGATTATTACACCATTACTAATTCTATTTTGGCCTTCAATTTCTATATTATTATGTTGAGTACTAAATAAAATTTTATTTATTTCTGCAGGGCCACCAAACATAAAAGCTAATTCGGCAAAATCATTGCCAATTTCCTTAGAGGCATCCAATAAACCTTTCTCATTACTTGTATCAAACTCCTCTTCATGTTTCTGTCCACGTGTGTATAAAAACATTCTTATAATCCATGCCATTCTTTTTTGCTTAATATCTGGAAAAAGCATTGTACCTAAAATATTAATAAATGCTGCTGCGGGATCCATGCCAATCAAATTTATATGGTGTTTTGCTTGTAAAGCTATACCACTGTACTCTTTTAGTGTTAAACAGCTAATTTTACTCATGACGACCCTCAATACCCAGTAATTCCGCCGCCATTTCGCCAGCCTTCTGCATAGTTTCAGGCAAAAATTGACCATACCGTTTAGTCATTACTGTGCTTTTATGAGTAAGTAAGTCACCTATCATATCAAGAGTACACTTGCCTGAATTAGCAAGAGTAACAGCATAATGATGTCGCAATCCATGAAACATACGAAAGTCTTTTGGTAGCCCTGCCGCTTCTTTCACCCTATCTACAGCACTACACTCAGTTCTTTTGGTATTATATTTACCTGGAAAAATAAAAGAACAACCTAGATATTTTTGGTCTCTGTATGTTTGCTGTTCTTCTAGAATTGAACGGGCAATTTGATTCATTGGAATAGATACTGATTTCCCGCCTTTAGGATTTTTCAAACGTATTAATCCAAATTGAAAATCAAGATCACTATCTTCTAAATTAAATATCTCTCCTTTACGCATGGCAGTGAATAAAGCAAGCTTAAGCATGCGACAAACTTCTTGGTTGGGCCAGTTTTTCATGACAGCATATAAGCGTTGCATTTCTTCTTCTTTTAGATATTCAACCCGCTCATTATCTCGTTTTGGCATTTCAATAGTAAATGGTAGAGCAGGACAAAGATTATTTTTAGCTCCAAAATTTATAATTCTCCGTAAAATTTCTATTGCATTCCAAATAGTACCATCTGCTTTTTCACCCATACTTTGCTTGAGCGTGTCTATGTCTATAGGAGTGAGATCTGGAACTCGACTTTTGCTAAAAAGTGGGTCAACATGCTTTTCATAACGATTCTTATCTGTCTTCAAGCCTTTAAGGTCGCTTCCTTTGGATTCAAAATAAATACCTGCAATTTCTCCAATAGTACGATTGCGTTTCTGCATATCAAGCTTTCGTTGAGAAGCGGTAACGATGGGCGTTCCAAGATGGATTTCTTGAATGCGTTTAATTCTGTATTGATGAGCAACCTGTGGGCTAATACCCTGACTTTTCCAACCGACTTTTTCCCATATTTTGCGGTCTCCAACCTTAAAACTAACCACATAACACATGTCTGGCTTGCTATCGTGCTTTTTAGTAGTGCTTTCGTAAAAGTAAACGCCTTCCCATTTATTCTGGCTAACACGAGTGTATTTCGTTGCCATATTCGCCCTCCGTGTTGTTACACAATAAGTCAAACAGCTAAAAACAGCTAAATTCTTCCTACCCTATTCCTACCCTGAACCTTAAAAACAATATAGTTTAGTTAAACTGTGAAGGATTATACACACGATTAACAATTTTGCAATACATTGTAATTAAAGACTATTATACTCAGTAGTGTTAGGTAGGAATCTTAAAAATCAAGCACTTAGAGTTCTCATAACCCGAAGGTCAGGGGTTCGAATCCTGCTCCCACAACCAAGAAAATCAACGGTTTACGAGAAATCGTAAGCCCTTTTCTTGTATTTAAAGGCATTAAATGGGCATTAGTGGTAGCCTTCTTTCAACTGGTTATACATATTACCTAATTCGTGTTGCCTCGACCAGTAGGTTCCGTGCGAAAAAAATACCACTTCCAAAAGAGTACAAGTAGCCTTTTTGCTGTGCTGGTCAAAAAGAAAATTCCCCAAAGACCACGCCCACACTCGCCCCTTGGAACTTTGCAAAGCACCAGATTGGTGGGCATGTGATCCAACTATTATTTCTACTCCATATTGTTCAAACAATTCAGCCAGTTTTTTTTCTCGATAGCCCGGGCCAGGAAAAAATTCCACTCCATAGTGCAACATCACAGCCAAAGGTTTTTCCTGAGATTGTTTTTGCAGGGATTCTAGGTCAGTAGCCTTTATAATCCGTGCTCGTGGTGCATTTTTATTGTCCACATCCGTAAAAGCAGTGATTGCTATGTCTGGCAAAATGCACACTTCTCCCCTACCAATAGTGGCTATTCCAGCTTTTGCTAAAATATCTCTGGTTTCTTGATACGCAGACGCACCAAAGTCTTGGCTGTGGTTGTTAGCTAGACTAACAGCCACAATGTTCAAATTGTGCATCAATTCAAGGGTGGGTTCTTTTGTCATGCACAAACGCAACCCTGATGCATCTAAGGTGCTGTCCAAATCTGGACATTTAGGTAGAATAACACCTTCGAAATTCACTACTAGTGGTGCTCCTTGGGTTATTTCCAATACTTTATTCACCAGTGCTGTACGTACCTGTTTTTGTTCAAGTAGTTTGACCAGATAACGACCGGTAAAAAAGTCTCCCCCAAAAAATATGTGCTTATTTCGCGTAGGTAAGCTCTTGCTCGTATACAGTTGAAGTATATAACTGGTGGTACTCTCGGGTTCACTTTGTCCTGCAGGCAAAAAATCACAGGCGTTGGCATTAGCCTCAACAAGTAAATGTGCTTTAAAAACTTCCTTCTGTAATTTTAGTTGCAAGTACTGAGCAGCTTTTGAGTCTGTATGCTCTGGCTGAATAAGGGTATTAATTTCTTCTAGGTTATAACCTGAAAGTACACGCAGTGTTTCTTGATCTTTTTTAAAAGCCAGCTCTTTTGGAAGGTAATGTGAAAAGTCTGTACTTTGAATGATCAGCGTATGCTGTGTAAGTAAAGGAGCAAGGGCAGTGGCAAGCGTGTCCCAATCCTCCTGTTTTGAACGCACACCTAACGCCACGGGCACGACAGGCACATTTGGGAAATAAGTAGCAATAAAAGGCAAAATAGCCTGCACTCCATGCTCATGAGAAAACAAATTAGAAGCGGAGACAAGAGGGTTTTGCAAAAGAGTGTTAACTGCTTGTTGGTCAATACCCACTGTCCCAAAGCATGTGGAAAAACTCTGTTTAGGTACAGAAAAAACAGTTTTACCCCAGGTATAGTGATCGGGTGAAAGAATAATAATTCGATCGTAGTGTTGTTCACGCAGACGGGCAAAACCTTCAGCAATCAGCGGTGCCGCAAGCAGATGATGAGGCACGGTAATTCCTGATACTCGAATTTCTTCTTGAACAGCCGGAATATTCGCAACTTGTTGCATAGCCCGAGTAAAGAGAACAGAGCGTGGGTACAAGGGAGGATAAAGCTCTTCCGCACACGCTGGTAGAGTTCCAAAACACCAGAGTAAAAAAACTAAAAGCATCGCTACTATGCCACTCAAGCACTTTGCCTTATAATTATTATTTCGACTCCAAACAAAACGGTCTGGAGTCGAAATAATAAGGCGTTGTAAACAAAGGCTCGCAACAAGGAATTTCAGAAAATCAAACAAGATTTGCCAATCGTGATTGGTTACCAAGTTCGATACAATACGTAACTGAGCATTTAACATATTGATATTATTCAATGGGTGTAATAGCCTTATACCAGAAATTTTTCTCAGGCAGGTCGGCGTCTTTGTCGTGATAAACACGCTTTTTCCACATTTTATCTGTTAACCTCTGGCCAAATGGAGTGGTAAATTCATGGTGGTTATAAGCTACACCAACCACCAATCGAGGAGAGTTCTCATTGCCAACCAATGCCAAAATATAATAAGGCGACGCCACAGCCTCATAAACAATACGCTCTAAATAGTTATCTGTCTGTACGTCGACGACAAGACCAGAAAAAAATTGGTCTTCATCTGTATATATTGCCCCGCTGGCTGGAGCAGCCATATAGTCCAGATTCATACCCGTACGCAGATCTTCATATTCCTCATCAGTAATGGTCTCATTGCGTAATTCTTTTTCCGACAATGTGATGCACAGCTTAATTTGTTTTGCGAATCTATTTAAGGGGTAGAAATTATCACTGTCATTTGTCTTCTCTAACCCTTCCGTAGCTTTAAGCAGGTTTGTTACCCTAAGTAGTTCTTGCCAAAATGCTAGGTTGGGTTCTACAAATCCCTTAGGCACGGGCGGAATTTCACCTTCTGCACCTTCACCAGCTTCAGCATAATTAGGTTTTTCATACAAGAGCAAAGTATGCTTCAGTTCTGTATATGACCCCATATATGCTTGCAACTCTTTGGCGGCAAACAAAGGGTCTTGCATGTACAGAGGATAGCCAGCACCGTATGTGCCGGTTAGAGTGCGTAGCGTATATAGCCAAGCCGCACCAATAGAACTAAACCAGCTTTCCTCTGGCACAGTCTGTAGTGTAGACTTAAGCTCTGTCAAGCGTGCTTGCAGTGCGGTAATCTGTTCAACAGAACCCTCTACTCTTCCTGCCTCCACATGACGATATGCCCCGCCTTCTGCTGTTGCCGTTGGATTAGGGTTAGCAAGGATTGCAGCCTGTTCTGACAAAAGCGACTCCGCATACGCATTACCAAAAGCAGCAGGAACCCACAATCCTGAGAAAGTAGATGGTAAATCGTCGTCATTCTTCTTAGTTAACTGGTCCGCCACCAACCAAGCAGCAGTGAAACGCTGGGGGAAAACCCTAAGCACGTTTGTAGCAGTAGGTGCTTGCAAAGTAGTAAAAAAAGGGACTACTGATTTCAATTCAGCAAGATTTTGTTTTAACTGCTCAATTAGGGGCTGCTCCATCGCACTGTTTGGAGTGAAAGAGTGCTGTCCTGAATTTTTCTGCACATATTCCACCCATTCTGGATAAGTAGCCTCATCAGGATACCCCGCATAAAGAGCACTGACACTCATTATGGTCTGCCATTCTTCCAATATCTTGGATTGAATGCCATTTTCTGGTGCACTGTAAGACATGGCCAAAGCAAAGTTTAGGGCATCTGTTAGCCCTTTGTCTTTATCCAGTGGCCAGCCTGTCTGCCCAAGGCGGATCATCGCTCTAAAGTAAGATCGGGTTGTTGAATTTGCAGGGTAATGCCCTCGGGGTTCATACTGTGTATAATCATCTTGCCTGTCTGACTGACCATATGCCATTGTGTACAAAGGTGAAAACTCCTGACTGCTTGCTCCATAAATCAATTGCAGTTCTTCAATTATAGCCGCTGTCATTTCCGGGCTAAATGCCGTACTATATGCTTTAAATATGCTCAGAGCATTTTCCACTGTATCCACATTATCAAACAGTGTACGCTCTTCATCTCTTTGAATTTCATCCCTTTTTACAGGGTCAGCAGCATTTTTAATTAAAACAAGAGGTATCACTATTTGAGCCTGTAAACGTTCCCAGGCAGGGTCGGCTGTAGGTTGAGCCAGCGAGCGCAACTTTTGAATATTGTTATACAACGCCCCAAGATAAACCACCAAAGCAGGTTCAAGAACGTTTCTCTCTTTATCTTTCAGACGCTCTGAGACATACTTGTGCAAAGCATGCAGGAATGGATCAGGCGTAGCAAAAACAGCGTTTTCTGGACTACGCGACTCTACATGGTTGCTGCCACCAATCTTAGCAAATTTACTTAGCATTTCATCCCATTGCGGGCCCTCACCGCTGTAGTAGAGCCCTGGCAGTTTTTTAAGCAGTAGAAAACGATGCTCATAAAGAAACTTTTTCTGCTCAAGGGTGAGCTGTGCTCCAAGTTGTTCGTAGTTGATAGCTTTTTCTAGTGGAAAAAGCTTCTCCTGCATATTAGGGGTCACTACAAAGCTGACTTTATCTGGTACAAAGACAGCAAAATTACTAGGTACAGACTTTAACTCAATCTCCACTGGTTCAGCAAGAGCCAAACTTGCGTTAAAAAACACTGATAATACAAATAAAAAAAAGATGCGAGCGTAGCAATACATAACTATCCTTTTGTAAATCAACTTCTTTATATAGTTTACCTAAAAAACGGCAAACTAGCCTTAGAGAATACTCAAATATCAACTTTTTTATCGTGGCGTATCTGTAAGACTCTTATGGCGAGACTCTTTGGCAAAGAACACCGCCGTTTTTTTTAATGTCACGTTCCATTCTAAGTTCTGAATTTTTACGTTTTAATTTAGCTAGTTGTGATTATTCATTGGCTAGTAAACGCATACCGGACTCCATTTTGTGAGATTTAACAAATAAACACCAATAGTATAAATAACAAACATAATTTTATTTCTGTGGAGTATTCGTCTGTTTAAAAGTTGTTATGTTTTTACACCACTCAGGAAATACATCAGCCGAAGCTAACGCATTACAACGCTCTTCCAGTTCAGCTTCCTCATATTTTTGTGTAATGTTAAAAGCGAAACACTCGCTTCTTAAGGAATCCAGCGAACTAAACCTTTAGGAAAGTTTGGTGGTATGTCTTTTTCATAAACATAGATAAGAGTTAAAAAATCATGTTGAGTTTTTTTTGAAAAACCTTGATAAATATTTACCCTGTCTCCAGAACCAGCAGCAAAATTTTTTGCAACTTTGTGTGTGGCTGAAGATTCCCCTAAAGCTTCAGTTAAATCACGTCCATTTTCTTCTGTCATAAGAGCCTCTGAGACTACAGTGTCTGCTCCGCGATATCTGGTAACATGATAATAATTTTTATAAACTCGTCGCCAGCGCATTTCATAGGGCCATTCCGAAGACCCAATGGGTTTAGCATCTGGCGGAAGATAGGCTTTAAGTATTGTACCATCAGCGAACATAACTCCACGGGAAACTCCATCATCGTTAACTCTACCTGTATCACTCTCTAAAGATATAAACCTAGCAGGCATACCAGTAAAATTTCGTCGTGTTGGATTATGCACATCAAAACGGCTTGGTGCCCCATTAAAAAATGCCACTTTCAAAATGTCGTCTTCTTGTACTGATATCATAATAGAATCATCTTTCGGCACTTCAATCCTTGGATGTATATTAGGGAGAGCCATATCAATATTTTTTTGATCAAACCTTTTTCTTAAAATGACACATTGGTTTTCCATTTCAGTCTCCTTAGCGTTAATTGTAGTATAAAACGCTAATAGGCAGGCGCAAGACAAAAACATTATCAATTTCATATTCTTACCTTATAATTTTGTGTGATTTTGAAAGTGAAAACTCCTAAGCCCAACAGTGAAATTGTTACTTATTGAGCAAAGCAGTTATATAAAATATCTTTACCTGCCTTGTGTAGAGGAACTAATTCAATTTGTTTTACCATACCAGTGAAGAATCTGAAAAAACGTATTTGACAGTTTTTAACGTCCGCCACCGCCACCGCCACCACCACCAGAGCCACCACCAGAAAAACCACCTCCACTAGAACCTGAGCTACTAAATCCACTTCCACTAGATCCACCTCCGGTACTGTTTCCTGAATATTCGTAAGAATAGCTTGTTGGTTCTGTTCTGGCTGTATCTATGCCATAATGAAGGTTGTCGAAGTTTCCAGTTTTTATGAAGCTATGCGAGCTGTTCTCCCAGTTTGGGTTATACTCAGGGTTGATTCCTAAAAATATAGAAAGCCATGTTGTTTCTAGTCCAAAAATAATTGCATATGGCAGATTGGTTTCAAAAACAGATACGTCTATAAGTTTGTATTTATCTTTGTCGGTTACTTCCATAAACATTTTCAGTCCAGAAAGATGCTGTAGTATTCGTGTGGCTTCCAGCGTTGGCTTATCTAAAAGATAATAAAAAATAAAATTTATAAACATTATACTTGTCAGTATTGCAAAAAAAACAATATTAGCAACGTTAAACATATTTTCATATTTTACAACTAAGGCGAAGAACTGTATCAAGAAATACATAATAATCATAATCTTGATTCTAGATTCCCATGAGACTCTTTTTATTATATTCCAAATTGCCAAAAAAAATGGCATATAAAAAATACCAAAAAGTAAATATGCTGACATAGAAGATAGTATCACGGAGAGAGCAATAAATATCACTGCCTGTATAAGCATAGCAAAAGCAACTATCTTTTTATTTTGTATAAAATACTGTGTAAAGATAGACTTTAGAGCTTTGTTATAGTTGTTTACCGCTGCATTAAAGGGTTCATAGTACGTTTTTGTTTCAATCGCCTCTGTATATTTAAAGGCAGTTGTAATAAAGGTTTTTTCTTCCGGGGGGAGTGTGTCTATATTTTTATTCTTGTCTCTAATAAGGGTGCGGTCTGAAATTGTAATAAACCCTTTTGAGGCAAGATTTACCATGCTTGCAGCCAAAACCGTAGTAATATCGTATGACCTTCCTTCCCAGATCACTGCAGCAACTGCGGGTGAAACTCCTTTAGGTGGAGTGAACTCTGGCATGATCGCACCTAGTGATTCATCTTTGCCATATTTTATCCAAACAATCAGATAAAAAATTAATGATATAAGTCCGGATACTAAAAGATTGAAAGAATTAAGTGTAAGATACGGATAAAATGGTTCTAAAATTTTGTTGACAAAAGAAAGATATGCACTTTCTTTGATTGTACCTTGTATAATGCCAGACTCAAAACCTACGGCAACAGTTAACCCTTCCGTGGGGTGTAGCAAACGTGGCGAGGTAAAGGTAATAGTGTTATCTGGTGCAATAACCCCACTAAATTTTTCGGTTGATCCAGTATAACCTATATAAGCAGCATCTTGTTTTACTTTTAAATTTTTTGGTAAAATAATAGTAGCAGTGGCATTTTCTATTAAAAAGTCCCAGTTGTTTCCTGTTACATTAAAATACAGTTCATCATAATCTGTAAAACTTCTGATATGTCCTTGAGAAGACCACTTTATGGTGTAAGTATGCTCGCCATGTTGCAATCTGTTTTCTGGTCTATCTTGTTCAGCTCCAGTAAGAATACGCAAGTTGTTTTCAGATTGTTCTACCCAAAAATTCTCCGATACTCCGTTTCGCATCACAGATTGAACTATTACAGGAGTATCAACTTTTCTACCATACATCTTATAAGAACGAGGCAAGTCTCTAAAAATTCCCAAACGTATTCTATTTCCTTCAACTGTGAATGTTATATTTTCTGTAACATCAATAGAACCGTTAGTATTAACATATATTTCAGAGCTATAATTTGTAATGCGTTCAGTAGCAAAGGCAGGAAGTGTAACAAACAAACATGTTAAAAATATAAAATAAAATGTTATTATTTTTTTCATTACAATACGGCCTAGAAGGTAATTTTGGGAGTTTGCTTTTCAGAATCATCTTCAAGCATAAAAAAGTCTTTTTCTTCAAACTTAAATTTTTGAGCTAACAGATTATTGGGGAATATACTTATGAAGGTGTTGAAGTCTCGAACCGTAGCGTTATAATAACGCCTTGCGTCTTGTAAATTATCTTCAATGTCGTTAAGTGAATTCTGTAACTCAATAAAATTAGTATTGGCTTTTAGATCTGGGTAGTTTTCAGCTAGTGCAAACACACTTTTAAGCATGCCGGAAAGCAAGTTTTGCTTTTGTAACTGACCATCTATTGGCGTGTTCATGCTTATGGAGTTTCTTAGCTTTATAACTTCTTCTAGAGTACCACTTTCATGTTTGGCATAACCTTTTACAGTTTCAACCAGATTGGGTATAAGATCATAGCGACGTTTAAGCTGCACATCTATGCCGTGCCATGCTTCTTTTGCTAGTCGGTCTTTTCTTATCATGCTGTTGTATATATAAATAGCAAGCAAAACAAGTATAATAGGCAAAGAAATAAGTAAAATTAAAGTGATATACATTTTAAACTCCATTTTTTAAAAAACAGTTATTATTTTTTAAAGAGTAAAAGAATAAGGGTTATAAAGAGAACAGAATTTTGTTTTTGATGATTTTAATAACTAATTGATATATGTATTATTGTCTATAACTAAAGACCCGTTCAAAGCTACGTTTTGCGTCCTTTTTTCATCATTGTATACCATAATGAAAAAAGTAATATTTTGAACATCATGAAGGCAGGAAAGGCTTTCATTCTAAACTCTACTACTTGATTACGCCACAAAGTCATTTTTTTTTCAAACCTTTTGTCTAACAGTTTCCAGGTAATTGCCGTGTTTATCACACCAAGATTTGTATTCTTTTTTAGGCGACGTTGAGAAAATATATCTGCTAATCTAAAAGCTCCAATCATTTTCAGGACAACTGGTTCCAGCTTAACTTTAGTTTCGTTTTAAACATAAAGGCTCCTGTTTGGTTTTAATAGAAAGTAATATGATATGTATTTATCTTAAAAGTTTACTCAAGCGTATCTTTTAAGCCCATTTCTGTTGGAGTTGGGACATGAATTTCCGGCCAGTCAAAGGGGGTTTTAACGGGTATTGTTTTAACCTGTCCAGTGCCTCGCCAAGGGTTGCCGTTAGGAAAGGTTAAGTTATAAGTTTTAAGCTCGCCAAGGTCGGTATGTTCGTTAATGTTTACTTCGGGATACATTTGGACATTTTCCCATTTTCCGCCTTTCATCTTGAGTTTGTAATACTTACTTTCACTACCAAAATCACCGCCATAAATAGCGACATTTCTAAGATTAACCTCTAAAGCTGATGCCCAATCAATAAGTCTAAAATTTTCAATATTCATGTTATACATATCAACAGCCCCCCCCCCTCTTACACTTAACCAAGGGGCTTTGGTTTTACTACCTAAAACAAAAGCGTGGCTGTCTTTATCTCCTTCAAAAGTGGAACTAACTTCATATACCATATCTACAAGTTTTGCTCTGCTTCTATCTAATACAAACTCACAGCCCTCAAAATACCAGTTACCTTTACCACTAAAAGCTCCGGAAACCGTACTATTTTTTATGACTAGAGTTCCAGCATCGTGTATCTCTGTACCGTCTAATATTTTACAGTTTTCAAAATACATCGCTTTACTATTTTCCCCGACAAAAGCAGAGTTTTTAAAGGTGCTGTTGGTAACATAAGCGGTTGAGCCTTCAAACATGGCGGAAAAGGTAAAACCGTCGGCGGTACAATTATCGATACGGAGGGTAAGTTTATTACCATTAATAACAGAACTTGAGTCATCTTTTTTGATATTATGCATATTTTTAAAGGTTATAGAACCTTCCATACCGTTCATCGAGACAGAATTCATGGCTACCGCATCAAAGAGTACCTTATCGCAACCTACCCCCATAATATAGCTACTATAATCTCTTTTACGGCTATTGATATCACCCCGATAAGAAAAACTACCCCCTTTAAAACTCACCTCGCTAAAATCACCGTTACTTATTTGGGCGGTAATAAAAGTACAGTCTTTAAATTGGACATTTTTAAATTGAACATTCTTCATATTCATGTCGTCAAATTTTGCGTCTATAAAGACCACATTTTCAAAGACGGGTTTTTCCAGAATAATCTTTGTAAATTTAGTCCCCGTTAGGGTAACGTCTTTAAGCACTAAGCCCTTGTAGACTGCGCCCGTCATAATCGCCCCATTCAGTATAGAGGGGTTAGCTATTATTTCCTCCGGGCTAAGCCTAATGGTTCTATACTGCTCGTACATATAGTATACTCCTATTAAAGCTAAAACAGCGATGATAATCCAGCGTAATTTTAGTTTAGTTTTAAACATAAAGGCTCCTGTTTGGGTTGTAATAGCAAGTAATATGATATGTATTTATCTTAACTTTTTCTTAATAAATCGCATATTCTGTTAATCTTAAAATGAAAAATTTATTTGTAAAGAGCCTTCTACTCCTTCACGCATCCCTGTATATCCCTTAACTCCTGCATCAACAGAAAGACTCATTGGTCTCGCAACCAAAAATATTACGCCAAATTCTCCTATTGCAGTGCTACCAATTAAAGATGTTCCATTAAATTTCTGCCCATTCATATTTACACGAGATTTTCCGTTAAACTCATGTTCAAAATACGCTCCCGCATAAGTGTCAAAAGGTGAACCATTAAATGTTCCCTTCACACCACTGCGCCAACGATGTGAATCAATAGGAGCAAATAGTATCTTTTCGTTAGAAGACACTGCGGTTGAATCATCAAAGTGTGTCCATATATATGCTGTTGAAACATCTATTGTCATTTTATTTGAGCCAAATAAAAGACCTAGCTGACCATGTACTCCATGGTACGGAGTTTCTACTTCAAAACTAGAAAATGCTCTTTCTCCATTTGCATACTTTCCTGAAAACTTTGTTTCGGATTGCCCCTTGCGAAAGGAACTCTCTATATATAGTGGGATAATACACTTTGGATAATAACGCCCCATAATGCCACCTCCATGATAATTTGTATCACCACTTTCCGTAAGTGCTAATGCTCCTTCAGAATGGGAATATGAGCCTTGTCCTTTTTCAAAGAATGCACTCAATTCAACTACTCCAACTGGAGTAGCAATACCTTCAGTTAAACCAGTAAGAATAGCCAGAGCATCTAAGTCAATGTGAGATTCAGCACCATAGTTTGAGTTACCTCCACTCATAAGACCAAAAAAGGTTGTACGATACCCATTTCCCATTGTAACAACAGAAAAAATGTTTTTTAAAAGACCAATTTTGCTTATTAAATCTCCTCCTTGATTGACAGATGCAATGTTTGCAACTCTCCCATTTACAATTGAGTTGCCTGAACCCGCTCGTACATAGCTCACACTTGAAAAACAACATAAGATTATCAAAGAAAGCAATCGTAATAGTTTAAACATAAATACTCCTATTTATTTAGGTAGTTATTCTTCTATTCTTTTATATAATACAAGCAGTCTAAGCTATAAGACTTACTCAATTAGAAAATTAAAATAGCTCCTTACACAGTTTATTCTGAGTCATGTTTTTGTTCACTCAGCGTATCTTTTAAATTTTTGGGAATATATCATGGCTTGTTGGTGGCATAATCGCTTCCGCCACAAAGAACAATAAATAGGTAACCAGAACCATGTGTTATTTCGATGAAATCATCGGTATATATGTAATCAACAAAGCCATTCTCATTAGTTTGTTTAACAGTGTTGCGAAAAACACTCTCTGTATATGTACGAATTACTTTTCCATCTTTTTTTATTGTCAAGATAAATTTTTTACCGTTGATGAGGTCAGCAAAAATCGATGATTGTATTTCGTTATAAGTTTCAAATAACTCATTACTGCCAGACTGCAAATGAGCTGTATATTCCATGCCTGAAAAAAAAATATCACCATCAGGGGTATAGAATGCTCCAGTCATGTCTGGTGCCATCATACTATAAGTATATGCTTGATCACATCTGTTATCTATTCCAATGCCTCCCGTTGGGCAACTCTCTTGATTTAGTCCTCTTTCTATAGGACATCCTACGGTTGCCAGTGCCAGTATGAATAAAAATACTATTTTGATGATCTTCATGATGTCTCTTTCATAAGTTTTAGTTTAAATTGCATACGAGATAGCCAAATTGCTCTACACACTTCATCATTAAGACTGGTTTGATGACCTTCATAATCAATTAGAAGAGCCACAAAAAATAATATCGAAACGAGATCTAGTAACATTACCTAAATATTTTAACACTATGAAATCGTCGATATATTTAGAATACGTTATGGATTGATCAATATATCTTGGAGCATTTTGAAAAACCCTCTCTGTGTATGTTCGAACTACTTTTCCATCTTTTTTTATCGTCAAGGTAAATTTTTTACCGTTGATGAGATCAGCAATATTCGATGATTTGGTTTTGTCAAAATTTTTATGGTTAGAAGGGCTGTGAGGTTGCACAGTATATTCAATCCCTGAAAAAAGATTATCACTATTATCAACGGAGATAAATACTCCTGTCATTTCTGGAGCCTCCATGCTATAGGTATACACTTCGGAACATCTGTTGATCACGCTAACTTCTTCGTCGGGTGGAAACCTGGACCTACTTTTAATAGAGCATCCTACGGTTGCCAGTGTTAGTATGAATAAAAATACTATTTTGATTATTTTCATGATTTTTCCTTCATAAGTTTTAGTTTAAATTTCATACGAGATAGCCAAATTGCTCCACGCACTTCATCATTACTAGCTCGCATGTGTTCTATAACTCTTACAGAAAGAGAACCTTTCCAATACTGCATAAGATCAAATTCAATTTTTCCTTTCTCTTTACCTAGCATGAGCTTATTTATTATGGAGGCTAGATCAGCTTTATTTTTTTCAATGTCGTTTCCAAATGTAGTTGATGTTCCTTTATGTTTCCAAGAATATTCACTATTTTCGTAGCTGTCATCCATAACGTGGTGTCCATATTCCTTTTGCAAGGTATCAAGCCAATTACTTGCGTGTTTGACATCTTCTACTATTGACTTAATTTGCTTATCTTTTTCACCACTCAAGATATTTAATTTTTTTACTTTTTTACTTAGCTTTTACGGCTTACCGGTGATTTCTGGTAATTCTCTGTTAAAGCCGAGTTCTTCGAAGGTTGGGACATGAATCTCCGGCCAGTCGAGTGGAGTTTTGCTAACGTTTATTGTGGTTTTGCCTGTGGGTGTTCCTCTAAATGGGGCACCTTCAGGGTAATTTACGTTATAGGCTTTAACGTTATCTATTGAGGCGTTATCCATATTTATTTCAGGATAAATATTTACGTTTTCCCACTTACCACCTAGCAATTCAAGGTTTTTCCAATCGCCACCACGAATAGTTACGTTTTTAAAGCTCGCTTCGGATATGGGAATAAATACTTTCAACTTTTTGGATAGCCCCAGTTTTTCTAAATCGCGCCAATCATAAGTTACGCCATTCATTCTCAAACTCAGCATATCCATATTATAAACAGTTGCCCCCCCCCTATATCCATATTTACTCGATTAACTTTATTCGGGTCGCCTAAAATATAGGCGTGAGTTGGAACATCTAAACTTCTTTTCACTATAGAAATTCCCGCTGCCTTACCTTTTTGACCATAAGTATTATTGACTAAATAAAAAACACCATTAGCCATTCTAAGACCATTAATAATACAATTAGTGATTACCCCCTGTTTCGCCGCCGGTACAACATCACTAAGCTCTGAATTTTCTATATAAAGGCTATCAACCCCTCCGCCTATTATCCCACCGTTAGTAAATTTAGAGTTTTTAATATGTAAACTGAGCGGTTCACCAATGTTATCCCAACTACTGTTTGCATCGCTTTGAATATTTTCTAGAATAAGGTGGGAATTCCTTGTACCAAAATGAGATGTTTTATCACGCTTTGTATTTTTAAATTTAATAATCCCCCCCCCACCACCGACAGCCAGTTTTGCTCCATTAAAATGTGTTCCATCAAAAAAAACATCTTTTAATCTACAACCTTCTACTCTAGTCTTGAAATTATTCACAGATGGCTTCATTATTCCACCATTAAACCAAACTCTTTCAAAAATGCTGTCTTCAACATGAAACCCCGAAAAGGTACAGTTATCAAAAATAACATTTTTAAAACTAGCCGCATCCAAAATAACATCTTCAAAAGTTACATCTTTTAAAGTAATATTTTCTATATGCAAGTCTTTAAAATAGACAAGAACACCGTTACGATAGCTAACACTACCTTTTAAAGTCTTACCATTAAGTAGCTCTGGGTTTGCACTAAGTTGTTCGGGGGTAATGTCTTTAAGGCTAATAGTTGTAGCATGAGTATAAATCATATAAACTCCAAAAAGTGATATAAGGAAGAATATCATTATATTATTCAACGTTAGTTTTTGATAAATCTTAGCAAGTAATTCTTTCATTTTTGTTTATCCTGTTTTATTCAACTAATTTCAACTTTGGAGTTTATACGATTATTTATATTTTCTAGTATATTAAGCTTATATTTTTTAATATTTTTAATTTATCTTTTCTTAAGTTACGGCTTACCGGTAATTTCTGGTAGTTCTCTATTAAAGCCGAGTTCTTCGAAGGTTGGGACATGAATCTCCGGCCAATTGAGCGGGGTTTTACTAACGTTTATTGTTGTGTTGCCTATAGATTGCCCTTTCCAGCGTTTTCAAGCTACTTCGTAAAAGCCTGCATTTTTTATACAACTTTTAATATGTAACAAAGCATTTTTTGAGAAAAACATCAATAACAAGACTATTTAAAGCGGAGTATCTGTAAAGAAACTCTTCAAGGACAATAGCTAAGTTTACATTTTCTTCTTTTTTTAGAAACTTTTGAATAGAAGAACGCTTTGTTTTTTCAATGTTTTTTAATTTCTCTCAGAAGCTCTGGCATGATGATTCGTAGATCGCCAAGTACCCATTGTAAACATTCAAAAAACTTGAATCAATGGTTATATTTTTTATAAGATTCTGGCAAGCCATAAAGCGGTGCGTCCTCGTGCATACGCATTTTCTAATTCGTTTCCTGCGGAAGACTTCTTCGGCCTAAGTCTCATAGATTTACTCCTTCATGTTTTATGATTGGAAAATAAACGAAGATCGTTCCAGATTCTGATAACTATTAAAATGTTTTAAATGTAATTATAATAAATAGTTATAATAGCCTGAAATTTATAAAGCAGGCAAAAGACAACAAAAATTGATCGTTGCATAAAATTTATATGATACTTCATTGACAATTCCTATCAACACATCGTGCAGATACCAGCTCAAAAGAACCTATGATCCGTGCCTAATGGATGGCGAAGAATTGCCCTGCGATTTGGTGTTTGCTGATTTGAAAGGTGGTGGCAAGGTGGTGAAAGACGCCAAATCGAACCGCTGTAATTTACGAGCCATATCCATTTCTTGCTCCACAGTCATTTTGTAAGGTTTAGATATAGGGATATCTGGATTAATAATAGCATCTAACCTTTGGACAGACTTAATGAGAGGTAGTGTTATACTTAGACGTGAACACCCAATGCTAGGATCTGGTGGCTTGATGGTGTCATCGTTAATAATAGCGGTACCCAAGCCCTCCTTAATTCGTCGGATGCCTTGAAGAGAGAGCCAAGCTGGGAAATATTCAGACCTTTGACAGAAAAAATGCTTGATAGCCTGATATAGTTGTATGGGGCATGATAATTCCGAGTGAATATCAACTAAGTATTGCCTTTTCGGTTTTTTGGCATGGGCAACCAAGCGGAGTTGCTCAAAAGTCGTTTGTGGTCCAGATTTCTGTAAATTGATTAACCTTGTGAACCATGCTGCGGCCAGGTCATGTTGTTGCCACCGCTTGCGGTCGAGAAACTTCAACAGATGATAACTGTAAAGTGCCTGATTGTCTGCGTTCTTGCCCAATGCGGACAGAGGAACTCTCACTTTTCCTCGTACAATATACGCATCCTGCTGTTTATAGCTAGTTGCCATCGAAATTGGAGCGATTTCTAGCCGTGCATTAATTTTGGAAAGTTCATATTGAATGTTCCGTGTTCCATAACCCCGAGCCGTGACCCACTCGAAAATGGATCGCGATTCCTGAATAAGTGATTTATGAGGAGCGTCGTAAACGATTTTTGGTAAAATACAACTTCCGCGTTCTTCTTTTAGTCTAAAAACAGGGTGCCTTATATTGTTTAAGGTCTCTTGAGGCTGTGGTGAAGAGACGTTCATTGGCTGAATGTTTAATTTATAACGTTTCTGGTTATAAATGGCTGTTTTTTTAATTACTTGCTGCAATACGGTGTATGCTTCCTTTGCTTTTGCTGGATTGGGTGTTTTGACAGGATTTCGCTCTCTCAGCATAGCGTTTTCCTCCTGTTTGACCGTCAAAATCAGCATGATAGAGTGTCCCACGCAAGCGTTCGCGTTTGCCTGTAGCTGTATCAAGCACGGTGATGTAATCTTTACCTGCTCGAGTGAGGGTGTACCCAAGCAATTCAATTTCCCTAGTAACATCTGCCCGCGTTGCTATTTCTCCGTTAATAGCGAGATTCCCCAAATGGTCAGTGATAATGGAACCAATAGATTTAGGGATGGGTTTCTTTTTTCGCTTGGCATCTTCTTGTATCAAGCTCGTTAAACCCGGTTGCCAGGCACGAGCACGTAAGGGGTCATCTGGTCTGGCCCAGCCATATTTGTAATTGAAGGTGTCACGTAGCATGTCGTACTTTTTCTCCCAACCTGGTGGGAAGGCATTAAAACTTTTTCCACTATGAACCTCTTGTCTTGGAATGACAAAATGCAGTTCTTCTCGCCCCGTGTGTTGATGACGTACCCACATAATACTTCGTGACGATAGTGGCAACCCTGCGAAAGCCAACGCCTCAAAACATTCTATAACTTCATCCAGTTGCGATTCTGCGGGATCATCTTCTTTAGCAAAGCTGATAACACCACTTGAGTATTTCCACTTGAACGGCACAGCGTCTATTTGTAGACGCATCATTTGGGGATCACCTTTAAGTATCTGGGGTGGCACATCACGCATTCCTTTTCCAAAGGGATTTAAGGCACACAGATATTCCACTGGACCAAACCCTGCACCCAGACCTTTGTCAAAAACTTTAATCAACATGATTGCGTTCCTGCTCTAAGAGTAGTGCTAACTGTTGTCGAACTGCATATATTCCTTCTTCCACTGGCGTGGACGCTCCCTTATATTTGTTGGTGTTTACCCATCGAGCTATCTGGTTAAGATTATTACCAATGGCTGCTAGCTGTCTAATCAATGATGGGTCGGTTTTTGCTTTTACGGCAGGCAAAGGGTCACGGTTAAGACGCAAGCGCACATACTGCGAAAGCGAAAGCCCATGTGTAGACGCAGCATGTCGCCAGGCCTCCAACTCATCTGGAGAGCATCGCATCTCAAATCGTACTGTGTTTTTAATGAGCCGTTTTACCATATCCGTTTCTTCTCTTTTGCCTTTCAGGGGTTCAAAGGGGACAGCGTCCCCTCGCCAGCCCCCATGAACTACAGATGCGAAGCAAATGTACGTACATGGGGTAGGCTGGCTATCAACAACACTGCCAATACAATGCAGTGCGTTCATAGGGTTTACGAACAAACGAAATATACGAAAAAACGAAAAAACTTTTTAAAGAAACGCTGATTTATTCCGTTAAATTCGTTATTTTCGTTTAATTCGTTTTCTGTTGTTATTTCGTACAAGGCAATAATCACCTTTGGTCTGCCTAGTCCTTTTTGACGTGTAATGAATTCAAAAAATAAAAGATATTGACTTTTAACTAAGCCAATTATACATTTATAGATAAAGATGGAGGTAAAAGTGAATATTGCCATACTGATCGGAATTAATAACTATAAAAATATTGATCCATTACCTGCATGTTCCAATGACCTTTCTGCTGTCCAAGGTCTTTTTGAAAAATTAGAAAAATATGATGACATCTTAACATTAGATGACTCTATTTCTTGCTTTGATGCAAAACAAAAAATTATAAATTTTATAGAAAAACATAAATCAAATACTATTGATGAATTTACTTTATACTACTCTGGACATGGAAATCATGATGGAAATGTATTTTACTATTTATGGGCTGATTATTCAGAATCATCACAAAATCAAACATCAATATCCAATTCAGAAATAGATTCATACATAAGAACTTTGAATCCTGAAATGACTTTTAAATTTATTGATGCCTGCCAATCTGGTTCTTCATATATAAAGGATAATTCAAACTATAGAACTTTATTTGATAGAGAAAAATCAAACTTTAAGAAATGCTATTTCTTTTTTTCAAGCTTATCAACGCAAAGTTCTTTTGCAAGTCAGAAAATTAGCCATTTTACAGAAGAATTTTTGCGTTTTTTTGATAAGCCTAAAGATACAAAAGTCCGTTATCGAGACATTAAAGATTTTTTATCTGATCGTTTTTTACCAAATGCAAAACAAACTCCTTATTTTATAGAGCAAGCTGATAATACAGAATTTTTTTGCACAATTAATGATAGTGTTGCAACATTCGTTCAATCATTACCTTTTTATAGACAAGAATCAGATATAGTAGAGCCTAGCAGTAATACCATGGGCTTAATTGAGAATATTAAAAATGATGCAAAGAGATTTTGTACAAAAGACGAAGCAGATACAATTCTAAAAAAGATATATGACATATGTATCTCTACAAACAAACCATCTAACATAGAAAGTTTATTTCAGATAGAAGTTGCAACTTACAATGAATACACAGAATTGCCCTTGATAAACGACATATCCAAATGGGTTTCAGATCAAGAAGGAGCAAACCTTTTTATTTCCATAGAACAAACAAAAGAGCCTAAAACCTTTATTGAAAAAAAACATACTTTTAATATATTTGCTTTTGACCCTTTTGCCCCTAGAACAAAACAGTTGGATGATTATACCGAAGTTACAAGGTATGTCGATGTGGTTACATATATGGCTCCAAGCTGTAAACAACAATATGCATATATTTCAATCACATTCACTCCACAATTCCCTAATATTAATGGATTCCACATATATATAGCCATTATGTTATCTCAACTGGATCTAGCGATATTCACCGGTCTTGTTAATCGAAATAGAAAAAATTGGGAAGTTTTTACAGATGACCTGACAAAATTTTCTTGGTCTGCTTCAAAGAAAAATATTCGTGAATTAATTAAAGATGATGACTTCTTTAATTCTTTTATGACTAAATTCTACCAACAAATTCTTGATTCGGTTAAGGGTAATTTTTCATTAAATGCTAAAGAAAAGCAATAAAATAGTGCAAATGATAACATCCAATTTAGTTGCCTTAGCCTATGGATATTATAATGCACAACCATATTAAATAAAACTACAAGTAAACACATTAGCAATATTGTTATCAATAAATCATGTCTATTTATCCCACTCCAAACGTTCTTCAAGCTCCTCAATTGTTGGTAAACTAGACTTCAGGTTATCTGGCAAGGCTCGTGTCAGTTCATACTCTGAAATACCTATAGGCTTATTCACATCTCGCAAAGCATATTCTGCCACGATTTTATCCTTTGTCTGACAAAGAATAAGACCAATTGTGGGATTATCCTGTTCATGCCGCAATTTGTCATCTACAACAGAACAATAAAAATTCATTTTGCCGGCATATTCAGGTTGAAACTTTCCTTTTTTCAGTTCAATTACCACATAACACCGAAGTTTTAGATGATAAAAAAGTAAGTCGATATAAAAATCTTGTTCACTAACTTCAAGATGATATTGCCTACCGACAAAAGCAAAACCAGCTCCAAGCTCTAATAAAAATTTCTCCACATGACCTACAAGACCTGTTTCAAGTTCACGCTCATGGAATGGCTCTTCAATTGTTAAAAAATCAAAAATATAAGGGTCTTTTAAGGTTTCCTGAGCCAGAGCAGACTGTGGTGCTGGCAAATGAACAGTAAAATTGGAAACGGCAGAGCCTTGGCGAGCATAAGCACTCTGTTTAATTTGATCAACCAATCTACTATGACTCCAGCCGTGTTCCAAAGCCTGTGCCATATACCACAAACGGGTATTTTCATTTTTAACGCCAAGCAGTGCGATATTATGTGCCCAAGGCAAGAGCATAACAAGTTGCAATATATTGGGATCATGACTGTTGTTGTCTGCTGGTGTCAATTGGGTCAATACCGTTGGCCTAATTAGCACATTTGTATCGTGAGACAATTGTGCCAACGGCGTTGGCCCAATTGCTAGCCCCCTATATTCATTATAAAAAGCGAGCATCCGCTTAAGATTTCTTTCGGAAAAACCCTTTGTTTCTGGCAATTCATTGCGTATATCTTGAGCAAGTCGCTGGATGATTTTAGCTCCCCAGCCTTCGACAGACTGCCGCTCTGCAATAATACGCCCCACGTCCCAATACATCAGAAGCATTTCGGCATTGGCAGACATAGTCGCTTTAATCTGTGCTTTTCTAATACGATCTTTTATTTCTTTGAGTAACTCAGGATATTGCATGATAACACCTTATTATTGAAAACAATCAAGTATATTTAGACTATAATTTAATTCATTATTTTTTAATCATCATCAAGTAAAAAATGAGGTGCAAAATATTTACGTAAGAGTTTTGCATCTTCTAACGCATTATGAGGATTATCTGTTATGATATGAGGCAAAGGAAACCATGAGCTTTTTGCTCCATTTGAAAGTGGTAAAGGAAACCCTCCACACAAATTGGCAATCATATTCCTATCATAATGTGAATCAGAACAAAGCTCTATATTACTGTCAAAGCTTTCAAGCCAAGCTAAAAAGCGTTTGGCAAGCTCTGTTTTGCTGATACCATTTCCATGCAATAAAGGTAAGACTCGTTCTTTTACAAATTCGCTACAGTTTTCTGGAATATTATTTATTTCTGCATAAAATTCACTCTTACCATCAGCCGAGATTGCTCCCAAAGAGATTAACTCCGAGTTTTCAAAGTCTGAAAACTCTGTATCAAAAAATATAGATATTTCTTTCATACTTCACTTATAGCTAAAAAATATTGATATTACTGCCCTGTAAAATGTGTTTCCACAACAATGCGACTCTCATTGTCAGGAATTAAATTCATTACAAAACTACTTTCATTTAACTTTATATGCCTAAAATCTGCATATATTCTGTATAAGCAAACATTCTATTACGTTTTTTATCACCAAGTTGTTTAACAATACCCAAGCTTTCAAGATGTGTCAGACTTTTATTCACTGTAGCTGGCGTTAATTTAGTGTTATCAACAAGCCAGTTTGCACTAACAATTGGTCTTTGTAACATAGCCTGGTGTAAAATTTGAGCAGAAGACATCGCCCGACCTAAACTTCCAATAGCTTGTTTATTCTTTTCTGCCATCTTAGCTAATAGATTGATCGATTGCACGGCTTGAGTTGCAGTGTCTGTTACTGCTTCAGCAAAAAATAGCAACCAACTTTCCCAGTCACCTATAGTGCGTACATTATTTAAAAGCTCATAATAATACATACGATGAGTTTTAAAATAAAGACTGATATAAAGAAGCGGTTGTTGTAACACCTTTTGTTCACACAAAATAAGAGTAATTAACAAACGCCCGATACGTCCATTGCCGTCTAAAAATGGGTGAATTGTTTCAAACTGCACATGAGCCAAGGCTGCTTTTAACAGTGGCGATGTTGCTTGAGGTGAATCATGTAAAAAGTGTTCCAACTCTCCTAGACATTTTTGGACAAATTCTGCCGGCGGTGGAACAAAATACGCAGTGCTTGGACTAGTGCCACCTATCCAGTTTTGACTACGCCTAAACTCACCTGGAGCACTCAAACTTCCTCTACCTCGTGCAAGTAAAATTTCATGAATTTCTCGAATAAGACGCAAAGAAAGAGGAAAACCCTCAGACAAACGTTTAATCCCATGTTCTAGAGCCGCAACATAATTGCTAACTTCTTGAACGTCTGCTAATGGAACACTAGGGTCTTGATTTATCTCATAAAGCAAAAGGTCAGAAAGGGAAGATTGCGTACCTTCAATCATAGAAGAAAGTACAGCCTCTTTTTTAATGTATGTATATAAAAAAAGTGTGGTACTCGGCAACATAGTTGAAGCACTATCTAACCTACCCAATGCCAAATTTGCACTATCAAAAGATTGCAAGAGTTTTGGAGTCCATTCAATACCAGGACTTGGTGGTAAAGGGTGAGGTATAAAAGCCTCCGCCTTTTCACCAGTTGTTGTAATTGAAATATAGTCGCCTTGAAGAGAACGTTTCATATTTATCCTAAAATAAAAACAAGAGTTATTTTACTTTCGTCTATTATGTTAAAATAATATTTTTAAGATGTATAGCTTTATTTTATATAGCAAACAATTAAGTGACACGACAAAAACTCAGTTTTGTGTATTTTTTTTTCATTATTTTATGCTCGGGGAAATTTTGGGGAAATAATGTATTTTAAAGTGGCTCTACACCAAAGACAGGGGCAGGCTAAAATTCAGAGCATTTTTCCGATCAAAATTTGATTGTATTTTTCCTACCTATCCCCATCTTTAAAGGAGAACCCTTTTAGGTAACTTTTCCATAAATCCTCCTGTGATTAATATTATGACTTATGGGAGGCAATACACCTCATTAGTTAAAAAAAATAACAATCTCCAAGAATAATATCGTGCATACCACCAAATTACCTTCCACTATGTGCGTTAGCATACAGACAGTTTTTTAAACAATAGCTAAGATTATCTTATACATTTTTGTTATATCAGCATTGCGTAGTGCGGAAAAATTATAAAAAACAACTATAAAATCAACTTGGTAACCAAGAATAAACACTATTATAAATAATAAGTACCATCTTTTCGCATATAGAGACTATTGCACAATGGTCTATAAGTGGCTTCATTTGTAAAGACACTCCAAAAACACTAACGCTGACAAAGAACGCAAAACGTAATTTTGCGATGGTCTTATATATTGATTTCAAGTTGGTTTATGGGATTAGTTTAAATGATTAAGTGACAACAAACCGATATTAGTGAATTTAATCTGTGGATTTTTTATAAAGCGAGGTTTACCTCTGTGAAGTTTTCTTTAAAAATAGTTATTCTAGTAATAATCATTATTGGTCTTGCTGCGGGGTATTACGCATGGAGTTCTTTGCACGCCAATGAACTAGGTAAAGGTTTTGTCAGCGGAAACGGTAGGATAGAAGCAACAGAGATTGATATTGCCACTAAGCTGGCTGGTCGGGTTGAATCTATTTATGTTCACGAAGGTGATTTTGTTAAAACAGGACAACTGTTGGCAACCATTGATAGTAAAAATCTTGAAGCACAACTGCACCAAGCTAAAGCTCAACTTCAACAAGCTATCACAACAGAAGTGAGTGCTAGGGCTCAGATACAACTACGCGAAAGCGATAGAAATGCCGCTTTGGCTACAGTAGCCCAGAGGGAAAGTGAATTAGACACTGTACAACGACGCTCAACAAGTTCTTCTGCGCTGTTCCGTAAAGGTGCTGTATCTCAAAATACATTTGAAGACGACAAAGCAGGGGCACAGGGAGCCAAGGCGGCTGTAGAGGTTGCCAAGGATCAAGTGGCTGTTGCAGAGGCTGCGGTAGAAGTTGCCAAGGCACAGGCTAATGGTGCACAGGCGGAAATAAGAGGTGCTGAAGCGGCAGTTGACAGAATTGCTGTGGATATTGAAGATTGCAAATTAACGGCTCCGTGTGGTGGAAGGATACAATACCGTATTGCGGAACCAGGAGAAGTACTTGGTGTTGGTGGTAAGGTTTTGAACTTGGTCGATCTTTCTGATGTTTATATGACTTTTTTTCTGTCAGAAGAGTCCGCAGGTAAAGTCGCCTTACAGTCAGATGCCCGTATCATTCTTGATGCTGCTCCAAACTATGTGATTCCGTCTAAAATTACCTTTGTGTCAAGCACAGCACAGTTTACTCCAAAAACTGTTGAAACCTATGTAGAACGCCAAAAATTAATGTTTCGGGTTAAAGCACAAATTGATCATGACCTTTTGATAAAACATATTACCATGGTAAAAACTGGTCTGCCGGGAGTGACTTGGCTCAAACTCGACCCTAATGCAGAATGGCCAGAATCGCTGGCGGTAAAAGTTGCTCCATGACAGCTACGCCTCCTTTAATTGTACAGTTGACCAACATTAGCTTGCACTACGGCAAAATTTTGGCTTTGGACAATATTAGCTTGGCTATACCTGAGGCATGTATCATTGGTTTTATCGGACCAGATGGAGTGGGTAAATCTAGTTTATTGTCTATTGTTTCTGGTGCTAGAGCCATACAGCAGGGAGAAGCTCGTGTCCTTGATGGTGATATGCGATCTAAGCGTCATCGTGATTTGGTGTGTCCTCGTATTGCTTATATGCCACAAGGGCTAGGTAAAAACTTGTACCCTACTCTTTCGATAGAAGAGAATCTGCAGTTTTTTTCACGCCTTTTTGGGCAGAACGCACAGGAGCGTAGATCTCGTATCGACAACTTAACTTACAGTACTGGGTTACATCCTTTTTTAGATCGATTTGTAGGACAACTTTCTGGAGGCATGAAACAAAAACTTGGGTTGTGTTGTGCCCTTATTCACGATCCTGATTTGTTAATTTTAGATGAACCAACAACTGGGGTGGACCCGCTGGCTCGTGCACAATTTTGGGAACTAGTAGCCTCTATCAGAAAAAAACGCCCGCAGATGAGCGTTATGGTAGCCACGGCATACATGGACGAAGCAAAGACTTTTGATTGGCTAGTCGCCATGGATGCGGGTAAAATACTGGCTACCGACACTCCAGCCTCTCTAATGCAAAAAACCGATAGCACCTCACTGGAAAACGCTTTTATCCAACTGTTGCCGGAAAAAAGGCGACAAGGTTACAAACCAGTGGAAATCGTTCCGTTGAATATATCTGGCGATGCTCCTATCGCCATTGAAGCACACGGGCTTACCAAGCGTTTTGGCAATTTTGTGGCTGTTTCTGATGTGAGTTTACAGATTCGACAAGGGGAAATTTTTGGTTTTTTGGGGTCTAACGGCTGCGGAAAAAGCACTACTATGAGGATGCTTACAGGGTTATTACCAGCAACCGAAGGTACTGTCTCGCTATTTGGGCATCCCGTCAATCCTGATGATATGGCTACCCGCAAGCGCGTGGGATATATGTCTCAGGCGTTTTCCTTGTACAATGAACTAACAGTTAGCCAAAACCTCGTGCTACATGCCCGTCTTTTCCACCTGCCTGAAGAAACTATTCCAGCACGTGTTCAGGAAATGTTAGAAAGGTTCGGGCTACAAGACGAGTCGGACAGTTTACCACCAAATCTTTCACTTGGTGTCTGTCAGCGACTTTCGTTAGCAGTTGCCATGGTACACAAACCTGATTTATTGATTCTTGACGAACCTACTTCTGGAGTAGATCCGATAGCCAGAGATAATTTCTGGCGACTGATGATTGAACTGTCGCGTAAAGATCATGTTACTATTTTTATTTCAACCCATTTTATGAACGAAGCCGAACGCTGTGACCGTATTTCTTTTATGCATGCCGGAAAAATTTTAGCGAGTGGTGTTCCAGCCGTTTTAGTAAAACAACGTGGTTCCGCTTCACTAGAACAAGCCTTCATCAGCTATCTTATAGAGGCTAGTGCTAACGAACAAAAGCAAAATAACACAGCCACGTATAAACCTCCACAACCCAAGATTGAATCTAGTACCACAGTTTCACGGAGCATTTTTAGCCTAAATCGCATGTTAAGCTATTCATGGTGTGAGTCACTAGAACTACGCCGTGACCCAATACGTGCAACACTAGCATTACTGGGCTCGGTTATTATAATGATAGTGTTGGGGTTTGGCATCAACATGGACGTAGAAAATTTGAGTTATGCTGTGCTTGATAGAGATCAAAGTGGTATCAGTCGAAATTATACCATCAATCTTGCTGGGTCTCGCTATTTTCATGAAAAGAAAAATATTCAGGACTATGCGGATTTGGATAGGCGTATGCGGGCGGGAGAGCTTTCTCTTGCCATTGAAATACCACCAAATTTTGGTAGAGACGTGGAACACGGTAGACCAGTGCAGATTGGCGTCTGGATTGATGGTGCCATGCCACAACGAGCGGAAACTATACGGGGATATGTACAAGGTCTGCACCAGACTTGGCTCGCAGATTCTACCCTGCTACGGTTAGGTAAGCCTGTTTTCGTTCCTGCCAACATTGAAACACGTTTTCGCTATAACCCTGACATAAAAAGCCTGCCCGCTATGGTACCTGCGGTTATCCCTATTTTGCTACTAATGTTGCCTTCTATGTTGGTAGCTCTTTCGGTAGTTAGAGAAAAAGAAATGGGTTCTATCATCAACCTATATGTAACACCAGTCACACGCACGGAATTTTTATTAGGTAAGCAACTGCCTTACATAGGTCTAGCCATGGTAAACTTTTTTCTGCTAACGGCTCTGGCTGTTTTTGCCTTTGATGTGCCGATAAAGGGAAGCTTTTTGACTCTAACCATAGCTTCTTTGGCCTATTGTATTGTTACCACGGGTTTTGGACTATTTGCCTCTACCTTTACCAAAAGCCAGATAGCCGCCATTTTTTTTACCATGGTGGGTACTATGCTCCCAGCTATTCAGTTTTCTGGCATGATGAACTCTACTGCCTCTCTTGAGGGAGCCGGTAGAATAATCGGTGAGGTTTATCCTACAACCCATATGCTGATTATTAGTCGTGGAGTATTTAATAAAGCCTTAGGTTTTATGGATTTATACGTTCAGACTGGTATTTTATGGTTGAGCATACCAGTCATACTGGTAGTAACCATTATGTTACTTAAAAAGCAGGACACATGATACAACACCACATTGAGAACATATACCGACTTGGGATAAAAGAACTATGGGGGCTGGTGCGCGATCCTATGATGCTGGGCTTGATCATTTTTACTTTTACCGTTTCTATCTATACGGCGTCCACAGCTATGCCAGAATCACTTAACAAAGCGAGCATTGCCATTGTAGACGAAGATGAATCCGCTCTTTCCCTGAGCATTGCCTCAGCCTTTTATCTACCACATTTTTTGCCACCTGCTATTATTTCATTTGATCAGGTAGACCGTGGGCTAGATACTGGGCTATACACATTTGCCTTAAACATTCCCCCAAATTTCCAACGAGACCTTCTGGCAGGCAAGCAACCGGAAATCCAGCTCAATGTGGATGCCACTCGCATGAGCCAAGCATTTACTGGTAGCGGATATATTCAACAGATTATAACAGATGAGATTTCTGGATTTATCAATCGTTATCGCCGTATAGAAACGCCACCCATTGGACTGGCATTGCGTATGCGTTTTAACCCAAACCTTACACAGTCTTGGTTTGGTGCGGTTATGGAGCTAATTAACAACATTACTATGCTCTCGATTATTTTGACTGGGGCTGCACTAATTCGCGAACGTGAACACGGCACTATTGAACACTTATTGGTAATGCCCGTAACCCCTGCTGAAATTATGATTGCAAAAATATGGTCTATGGGATTAGTGGTACTCTGTGCTTCTGGGCTATCTCTATTTTTTGTAGTGCATATGGCATTACATGTGCCTATAGGAGGCTCCATAGCTCTTTTTCTTGTTGGTGCTGCTCTACATATATTTGCCACCACGTCTATGGGTATTTTTTTAGCAACTGTGGCACGCAGTATGCCTCAATTTGGCATGTTACTTGTTTTAGTGTTATTGCCGCTACAAATGCTTTCTGGTGGTAGCACCCCGCGTGAGAGTATGCCAGAATTTGTGCAACAAATCATGCTGATAGCACCGACCACCCATTTTGTTGAACTCGGACAAGCTATTCTTTATCGTGGTGCTGGTATTGCCACCGTATGGGAGCCGTTTGTCTATCTTATTCTGATTGGCTCAATTCTTTTTACATTTTCTCTCATGCGTTTTCGTAAATCAATCAGCCAAATGACAGAATAGAGTATTTTTAAACCTATTTTTTTAAGTTAAAGCTATTTTAAAAACCTTAACAATATCGCTATATTAAAATCGTTATTGCATATTTGTTATTATTTAGTTATGAAATAAAAATGATATTGTATATATAAAAATATAAGTTAAAGCGGAATGTTTTAATAAAATATATAAATAAAATATATAAATAAAATATATGAATCAAAAAATACAACGCTCATTCTTTAGAGCTTAACGATATATCCAGATTATAACGAGGTAGAAATGAAAAAACTAAATGTTTTTATTAAACAAGCTATTCAAAAAGCTAAATCAAAACGTGTTAGATTAATTAATTTAGCCCCAAAAAGTGGGTTTTGTTTTACTAATCTTTTAGCCTTAGCTGTTTTAGGCGCTGGTTTAATGTTTAGCTTGCCGTCGGAGGTAAAAGCGGAAACCATCAATTATACTGGTGATGTTAACGATTTAAAAACTGCCCCCACTTGGTTTGGGGGAGGAGTATCAGACGTTCTCTTTCCCGGCACAACAGAAAACCCTAGTGCAAGTGGTAATACGGTAAATGTTAATTTTACCACTGGGCCAGGAAAAACCAACCCTAATTTAGTTTTTGGCGGGCTAAGCGAAAAAAACAGCGTTTACAACAACACGGTAAACATCAGCGGTGGTACGATTAACATGGATGTCTACGGCGGGTACGTTTATAGCGGTTCTGGCAACGCCTACAACAACACGGTAAACATCAGCGCTGGTACGATTAATGGCTTGGTCTACGGCGGGCGTAGCGATTCTGGCGACGCCTACGCCAACACGGTAAACATCAGCGCTGGTACGATTGGTGATGGCATGGGTGGCGGTAATGTCTACGGCGGGTATGTATTTCAAGGTACTGGCAACGCCTACGCCAACACGGTAAACATCAGCGGTGGTACTATTGGCGGGGATGTCTACGGCGGGTATGTTAATAGCGGTTCTGGCGACGCTTACGGTAACACGGTAAACATCAGTGGTGGTACGATTGGCGGTGATGTCGATGGTGGCGATGCATGGGGTGGTGGCAACGCCTACGCCAACACGGTAAACATCAGCGGTGGTACTGAGATTCTGGGCTATGTCTACGGCGGGTATGTTGAAAGCGGTTTTGGCAACGCCTACGCCAACACGGTAAACATCAGCGGTGGTACGATTGACTGGGAGGTCTACGGCGGGTTTGTTAATAGCGGTTCTGGCGACGCCTACGCCAACACGGTAAACATCAGCGGTGGTACGATTGGTGATGGTTCTCCTGGCACGGGCAATGTCTACGGCGGGTATGTCTGGCAAGGTTCTGGCAACGCCTATAACAACACGGTGAACATCAGCGGTAATGCTGAGATTTGGAGAGATGTCTACGGCGGGTATGTCATGGACGGTACTGGCAACGCCTACGCCAACACGGTAAACATCAGCGGTGGTACGATTGGTTCTGGTCCTGGCACGGGTAATGTCTACGGCGGACGTAGCTTTTCTGGCAAGGCCTATAACAACACGGTAAACATCAGCGGTGATGCTGATATTGGTGGCTCTGTCTACGGCGGGTATGTCTGGCAAGGTTCTGGCGACGCCTACGCCAACACGGTAAACATCAGCGGTGGTACGATTGACAAGAATGTCTTCGGCGGGTATGTTCATAGCGGTGCTGGCGACGCCTACGCCAACACGGTCAACATCAGCGCTGGTACTATTGGTTCTGGTGGTTTAGGTGGTAATGTCTTCGGCGGGAATGTTGAAAGCGGTTCTGGCGACGCCTACGCCAACACGGTAAACATCAGCGGTACTGCTGATATTAAAAGGGATGTCTACGGCGGGTGGAGCCGTTCTGGCGACGCCTACGCCAACACGGTAAACATCAGCGGTGATGCTTTGATTAAAAGGGATGTCCTTGGCGGGTTTAGCGGTGATGGCAGTGCCTACGCCAACACGGTAAACATCAGCGGTGGTACTATTGGTTCTGGTGGTGGTACTGGGAATGTCTACGGCGGGTATGTCTATGACGGTACTGGCAACGCCTACGCCAACACGGTAAACATCAGCGGTGGTACGATTAATGGCTTTGTCTACGGCGGGTATAGCCAGAACGGCAAGGCTATAAACAATCAGGTAATACTTTCCGGCACTCCGACTTTTAATGCTGGCTCTACCTGGTTATTCGGCGGGGAAAGTGCTGGCGGTGGCGACAAGTTCACTGGCAATACCCTCTGGGTGCTTAACCGTATAGGCAACCCTGTTTCTGTCATCAAAAACTTCGAGAATTATCGTTTTTTACTGCCTAATACGTGGACTAATGACCCAATGCTTACAGCAACTAATTTCATCGATTTAACAGATGGTGGTAGCCGAATAGCCACAGTAGATAGGCTGGGCATAGCGAGCGGTGGCACAATGCCGAACATAGGCGATAAATACACCTTGCTAGAAGCCCTCAACATCTTTGGTGGATATACAGCACATCCGATAACGGCATATAAGGGCATAAGCCTTTTATATGATATGAACGTGAAGCAAGAAGGCCTTACCAAAATTACTGCCACAGTGGCTTCTGGTGCGAAGGTAAACCCCCAAACCAAGGCCCTTTCTGAGGGTATTGTTTCCGGCGTCGCCTTTATAAACCAAGGGGCGGATTTAGCGGCGGGACAAGGTATGGGCAGTGCTTTAAGCAGTGCGAATGCGGCGGGAGCGGGTAATTTATCCTCTTTTGGTGCGATGAGCGCGGGTAGTTCTCGCTATAACACAGGTAGCCACAGCGATGTTGACAGTTTTTCACTTATGACCGGTCTGGGCTGGAACGCCCCAATCGCTCAAAACTCACTGCTCTTGGGTGCGTTTTTTGAAGTGGGCTTCGGAAATTATGACAGCCACAACAGTTTTTCGGGTAGAGCCTCCATTGATGGTAGCGGCGACACAGAATATTATGGTGGCGGTATTTTGGCTCGCTATAGCCTAACAGAAGGCTTTTTAGACGGGCTTTATACCGAGGCTTCTTTGAGAGTCGGTCATGTCAGCACAGACTTTAGCAGTAACGACTTTGAAGCGTTTAGCGGTCCGATAAATGCCTCTTATGACTCTAGTTCTGTCTATTACGGTGCTCACGCGGGGCTTGGCTATATTTGGCAACTGTCAGAAAAAGCCGATTTAGACTTTTCTACTAAATATTTTTGGACACACCAAAACGGCGATGATGTAACAGTCGCCGGCGACCCAATAACGTTTGAAGACGCTGATTCGCACCGCTGGAGAAATGGCGTGCGTTTTAGTTATGAAATCGACAAAAACGCAACCCCTTATGTCGGTGCCGCCTATGATTATGAATTCGACGGTAAGGCAAACGCAACCGCCTATGGACGTAGCCTCGAAGCCCCAGAACTCAAAGGCGGAACAGGCGTCGGCGAACTCGGTATAATCCTTAAACCTATGGTTAATCACGACTTTAGCGTTGACCTTGGACTACAAGGCTACACCGGAATGCGTGAAGGCGTGAGCGGTAGCTTGCAAATGAAGTATGAGTTTTAAGAAATGACAAGGCTTTGCCCTTGACTATACATAAAAGTATATAAGGAAGCCCGCAAAACGCGGGCTTCCTTGCACTATAAACAATCAGGTAATACTTTCTGGAGTTCTGACTTTGATGAATCTAATACTACTTTATATGGTGGGTTTAGTAATTCTGGCGATATATTTTTTATCGCTGTGTCCGTAATGGCCATTTGGGATAATCCATTTTTTACAGTGTAACAGTTAATCTCAAAGGCTATAACAGACGTTTTTATCTGCTAACATTTTTAATTAACTTTGTTTTGTTGTGTTTATAGGCTGGGTTTTTCTTATAATTGATACCACCAGCGTTCAAGCAATCTATAACCTACAACTAAAATTAATGGCGAGATTACGCCCGTCATAAAAAGCCAATAAAGAATATTTTTCTCAAAGTTTATGATTAGTTTTTGAGCTTCATCATAAGTTTTTTGGGCTTGTTCTGCCGCTTTATGCACATCTTGAAAAGCAAGCTCAATAGTTTTCGCAACTTTTGCCACGGCTTCAGCGGGATAACCCCTGACCTCTTGAGCGGTCTGGCGTATTTCTTTGTTCGCTGTCTTTATTGATTCTTGCAAGTCTTTCAAAAGCTTGATCAATTCTGTGTTGCTCTTCAGCTTTTGCATCTCTTGTTGGCTCAAGAGGTTGACTCTCATTGCCAAAATTTCTTCCTCGCTCATTTCTTCTGATTTCCTCTGATTGGTTGTCTGATTGCTCGCTTGATTTCCCACCTGATTGCCCGATTGATTCCCCACTGGGCATGTTTTCTCCAAGCGTGCATCCGTCAATTCCCTTGTCATGTCTAACTTGCTCATGTGTTAATCCCCTTTTTTGTAATGCGTTCCATGTGTAATTTTTGCCAAGATCGCTACCTTTTAAAGCGACTTCATTTAGACTAAAACTTATTCCGCTGACAAAACCCGTACTTGCTTGATTTAAACGTGTTTTTACGCCTTGTTCTTCTAGTTTCTGAGTAAAAGTGTCTAAGTTTAAACCGTTTTGCAAAGTGCGATCTATGATTTTTTGTAAAAGCATTCTGGTTGAAGGCTCGCCAGTACGCACGCTGTGTTCAACTTCACCTTTCGTCAAACCTTTGCGTTTGGCTTCTCGGCTCGGCTCAACAGTTTTTAGGTTAAGTTCTTGCTCCAGCTTTCGCATAAGGCTTTCTTGCCTTTGATAATCCTGACTATCGCTGGCAACTTGCCCATCTATGCCGATGCGATTGACGACAAGATGAATATGCGGGTGTTCCGTGTCCGTGTGTTTTGTGGCGACATACTGACATTTTTCAAAGCCCATGTGTTTAAGATAGCTATTTGCAACACTTTTCCACTGTTCGTCGTTTAGTTTTTCGTCTGGACTGATGCTCAAACTGACATGACACACCGCCTTTGTGAGATTTGGACGCAAAGCCCGAATCGCTCCAAACTCTTTGGCAAGCTCTCTCGGTGTTTGTCCTGCCATGTTGGTTTCCAGAATTTGCCCTTTTTGTTTTTGAAGGTCGTACTCTAAAGCCCCTCGAAAACCCTTGCCTTTAATCAGTTTTGCTATCATTTTTTATTCCCAACAATTCAAGACGCAAGAGATGCAACTTGTTATTTGTTTGGCAAATCAAATGGGTAGGCATCGCCACCGAACTAGAATAGCTGGCTTTTGCAATCTGATTTAAGTTGCTCGCCAAATTGGCAAGTTCGGCATAAACTGTTCTGTTTATTTCAGGAACTAAAGGACGTGGCACAAAATGCTTCAAAGCGATATTTCTCAGCCATTGACCTAAAGGCAATCCAAAACTGTCTGCCTTGCGTTTTAGGCTGTCTAATTCTGCACTGTTTAATCTGATGCCTACGGTATGAATTCTGACCAAGTCATTTTGTAATTGTGGGCGTCCACCTCTGCCACCTTTTGTCTTATATTTTTTCATCACGAACTCCTTTGAGTTGTGTTTGTTTTTTGGCTTTTCTGCCTTTGCCCGTCTGCCCCAACGTCTGTAAGACCAAGCGTTTAAGTGCAACGAAAACATGGCTTGCTACAAGCCAAAAGCCGTGCAAGATTCTGTTTAACTCCAAAGAGAAAATGCAATTTTTAGGAGTTGAAACGACCTTTATTTTTTGCTGTTTTATCACTTTAATTTTACTAATTTTTAGGCTGTCCCACTGTCCCTTTGTATAGGCTTCGGTACAGTGGGACACTTTGAGATAAAGGTCATAAACCTAGCTATAGCTTGCCTTCTAGCTCGTTTTTCATGCGTTGTACTGCTGATTTAGATTTTCCCATTTCTTCTGCACAATCTCGAACGCTGTAACCTTCACTCAACAATCTTTTAAGCTCTTCTAATTCGACATTTTCTAAGGGTTGAACAGACCACAAAAGAGACTCTCCCTCTGATTGCAAATGTGCTTCAAAAGGAGCAGCTTCATCACCAACAATGCCCCTAGCTTTTGTAATATGCACTTCAAAACGTGCACCTTCTGCCATTGAGTATAGTCTTGGACGCCTCAAGCTGATGACTGTGTCCATAATATCTTCTTTGGCACTGGTGCCTCTTTGATCTCCTGATTTTCCAGCGTGGTGAATCAATAGCACCGTGATACCCCGACGGCGTAAATCCAATAACCATGCCTGCATCAACTGCCACGATTGAGCGTCATTTTCCTTGCCTGTTCTGCATAAAGTAGAAATATTATCCAATATTAGCATATCTATGCCAATCAACAGCGGTTCAAGCAAAGATTGCCCGCAAGTCGTGGATAAATCAGGCATTGGCAAGGGCTGAATATCTGGAGTAATTAAAAACATATTCGACAAAAGGTTTGGCGGTGCGGTCATGCCACTTAGTAAGGCTGTTATGCGTTCTTGCATTGCAATAGCTGGCATTTCACCATCAACATATAATACTTTTTTGGGAGTAGATGCACGCCAGTTAAAAACTGCTCCACCAGAAGCAATCGCAGCAGCAATACTTAAGGCAACATATGTTTTACCTATTCCACGAGGTGCGTATAAAATAGCAATACCTTGAATAGGTAATATCGGTTGTAATAAATAGCCTCTTTCGGGCAAGGACATTGATAGAAATGTTGTCATATCTAACGCCACTAATTTATTTTCTTCTTTGGAGTTGCTATCTATGACTTGACACATTGCTCACCCCTTTCGCTCCTAATTCTTCAATCAGGGTTGCAATATCTTCTGCCTTCCATGCCGTAGTTCTTGGACTCAATTTTATAGGCTTTGGATAACGCCCTGTTTTGCAACCTTCCCACCAAGTGCTTTTGCTGACTGGGATAAGATGTAAAACTTGTTTTAATCGTAAAAAACCTATCCGCATTTATTGCCAAATCTACGCCCTAGCAAGGACCAAAAAACTATTTTCATTACCAACGTTATTGGATAATGGCGTATTGTAATGTACTTCGATATTAATGAAACCACATTCTTTCAATTCTCTTTCTATTTCAGAATAATCAAAATATTGCATCCAATTGAAAACGTACCAAGTTTTTGATTTTTCTATAATAGTGTATTTGTCTAAAGAGATACTTTCTTTTTCATATATGAACGTATTTTTAAATGCATAGTAGTCTTCTGCGGTCCAAAATCCATTCATGAACCGATAGCCAAATTCAACACTCTCCTCACGCCCAGTGAATGCCTCCTTTGAAAGAAGATCAAACACAAATACACCGCCAGAACGTAGCGATAGACGAACTTTTTCAAATATAGTTTTTCTTTGCTGCGGGGAAAGCGCACATAAATCGTAATATATCATTGTTACTAAATCTTGCATTAGTGGCAGTTGACACTTTAAATAATCAGAAACTTCATAAGTAATATGCTGACCGCTATTTTTTGCTATATTTTGGGCATACGCAATTGACCTAGCTGAAAAGTCAATTCCATAGACTTTTGCACCGCGCTCTGCAAATCTTTGGGTATAAAGCCCTGGGCCGCAGCCCAAATCGCAAATTGATTTATTCACAATCGCTAAATGGGCATCAATCCAAGCTACAGCATTATTGATTGAGTCAATTTTTCGAGAGGCCATATCAGTATCTTGACTGAGATGGTTCAGCAGCATTTGCTCCGCTAAGTGAGGCTCAGTCCACAAAGTCTCTGCTGTGTAAATTGAAAATGGTAAAGGCCGTTTGCAAATCGAGTTTAACTTGTTAAACATATATTCTCCTAATATGAACATTTACTTTGATGTAGAAAATTTTACCTCTTCAATCCATCTAAATAATCAGCCCATTCTTGCATCATTTTTTTACGCTCTGGCAAGTATTCAGCATGATTATAGGCTTTTCTCACGGCGTTTCTTTCACAATGTGCAAGCTGGCGTTCTATATGGTCAAAATTATAACCCATTTCATTTAACATGGTGGAAGCAGTGCCTCTAAAACCGTGAGTACACATTTCTTCTCCGCTAAATCCCATAGACCTTAAAGCATTGTTTAATGCCATATCAGAAATAGGGCGAAGAGTTGAACGCAATCCATAAAATAATAGTTTTTCATGCCCAGAAAAAGTAAACAATTCACGAAGCAAGGAAACTACCTGTTTTGATAATGGTACTATGTGCATTTGTTTCATTTTCATTCTTTTGGAGGGAATACGCCATTCTGCCGTTTCAAAGTTTATTTCACTCCATTCCGCACATCTTAATTCACTCGGTCGGACAAAAACATAAGGAGCTATTTTTAAAGCATAAATCACCTGAAAAGTACCATCATAAGTATCTATACAACGCAAAAGTTCGCCTAATTTGCTTGGCTCTGTAATACAAGCCCTATGTGTAACCTGTTTTGATTGTAAAGCTCCCCTAAGGTCAACAGCAATGTCATGTTTTGCTTTTTTTGTAATCACTGCATATCTAAACACCTGAGAACAAAGTTGTACTAACCTATGAGCGGTTTCTATTTTTCCAGCTTCTTCAACTATTCTAATAGGTTTTAGCAAGTCTGGAGTTTCCATTTTATGAATAGGTATACTGCCAAGATATGGAAAGAGCATTTTTTCAAGGCGAGAGAGTATTTTCTTTTGGTGTTTAGCCTCTAAGGTAACAGAATACTTTTGATACCACTCAAGGGCTACAGTTTTAAAAGTATTTTCTGCTTCTTGTTGAGCTGTTATAATGGCTATTTTTGCTTGTTTCTTAGCTTCGCTAGGGTCTACGCCTTGAGCAAGTAACTCTTTAGCTTCTTCTCTGCGTTTACGAGCTTCTTTTAAAGATATTGTGGGATAGGCACCAAAACTTAAAAGCTTTTCTTTCCCCTCAAAACGATATTTTAAACGCCAAAGCTTACCTCCCTTAGATGTGACATATAAAAACAAACCAGCACTATCAAAAAGTTTGATTGCTTTATCATTTGGCTTTATATTTTTTATTGCTGTGTCAGTAAGTGCCATGGGGGTACTCCATTTTTTAGAGTTTAACAGTTAATAATAAAAGCTATAATGCCTTGAATTTAAAAGCTTTTATCTCTGGGGGTATTCTATTTTAGCATATAACGCTAACATGAAATATACCCCTGAAACTACCCCCAAAACTGGTGTATGTCAATGGATTTTACTGGACGTTGTCAGACTGCTAACTCCCACAAAAGTGAAGTCCCGTAAGGCTTTTTGAGCTTTACGGGACTTTAATAAACTTAAATTTGGTGCCGAGGAAGGGACTCGAACCCTTATGTCCTTTCGAACACTAGCCCCTCAAGCTAGCGTGTCTACCAATTCCACCACCACGGCAAGGAAAGTTGTTTATATGTATTTTTTTTCTGTTTGGCAAGTCTTTTTTGCACTTTGTTTTTGTTTTTTTTAATGGGGAAATATTTGTTAAGAAAAATATAAAAAATATATTTTTATTTAGCCCCGGCTTTGATTAATGCTTCTATTGCCACTTTGTTCCCATCTTGCTTTGCTATATCTAAAGGTGTTCGGTCAAATTGATTTTTAATATTGACTTCAGCCCCGGCTTTAATAAGCACCTTAACAACCTCAGGGTTTTTGTTGGAAAGTGCATAAAACAAAGCTGTTTCTTTTGTAACAACAGTTTTAGCATTTATATCAGCCCCGGCTTTAATGAGTTGTATAATTATAGCAGGATCTGGGTTATTAGCAGCGGCATACATCAAAGCAGTTCCACCATGCTCATTTTTAGCATTTACCTCTCCCCCTGCTTTAATGAGTTCTGTTACCGCTTCAGCAGAAACTACATACATTAAAACTGTCCAGCCACTTTTATTTGTAGCCTTTACATCAGCCCCTGCTTTAATGAGTTCTTTTATTATTGCAGGATTTGAATATTCAACACCAGCATACATCAACGCTGTATAACCCATATCATCTTTAGCATTAACTTCTGCTCCTGCTTTGATAAGTTCCTTCGATATCTCGGGGTTTGAGTTTTTTGCAGTGGCATACATCAAAGCAGTTCTGCCGAGAATGTCTTTGGCAGTTAAATCAGCCCCGGCTTTAATTAGTTCTTTTATTATCGCAGGGTTTGAGTTTTCAGCAGAAGCAAGCATCAAGGCTGTTTGATCCTTAGGTTCACTTTTAGAATTAACCTCTGACCCTGCTTTAATCAGCTCAGAAATTACAGCAGGGTCTGGGTTCCTCAAGGCTGCCCACTTCAAAGGAGTCATTTTAGGCGCCAACATAAATATTGGATCATAACTATCTTCAACAGAATTAACATTCGCACCGCGTTCAATGTCTTTTTTGACCTCTGCCAAAGTTCCCTTTTCACACAGCGTTGCAAACGGAATTGCAAACGACTCTGCACTCACAGCAGTCGAAACAGAAAATAAAAAACTAACCAACAATACCAAAATTAAAATATTGAAGCGTTTTAACATGCTATAACTCTCTTTAATGCGTTTATGTGTTATATTAAGATATTAACCCTCTAACCCCAACACACTCAATAAGCGATTTAATTCGGCTTCGTTATTAAAGGTTACGCTCAGTTTGCCTTTTTCCATACTACCGCTTAGTTTAACTTTTAAATCTAAAGCACCGGATATTTTACGAGTTAAATCTTGAAGCTGTATAGAAGGCGGTGTTTTTTTCAAAGTTGAACTTGCTTGCGTTTGACGAATTAAGTTTGATTCCGGCAAAGTTCCAAATTCTTTCCAATAGGTTGCGAGTTTTTCCGCCTCTCTGACGGAAAGTTTTTCGCTTAAAATTCTCTGACAAGCTTCAAGCTGTATGGCAGGGTCAGTAATCGCAAGCAAAGCTCTTGCGTGTCCCGCACTCAATTCTCCGCTCAACATAAAGCTTTGAATTTCTTCGGGTAATTGTAATAAACGCAAAGCATTGGCAATATAAGGACGAGATTTACCGATTTTTTCCGCAAGTTCATCTTGGCTGATATTAAATTCATTCTTTAATTCACGCAGGGCAAGGGCTTCTTCTAAAGGATTTAGATTTTCTCTTTGTAGGTTTTCAATCAAGGCGACTGCCAAGGTTTCCATATCGCCAAACATTTTCACTAAAACAGGAACTTCGGTTAAACCCGCAATTTGTGCCGAACGCCAACGCCGTTCACCGGCAACAATCTCAAATTCCTCAGGATTTGTCCCGTGAATAGGACGCACCAAAATCGGTTGCAAAATACCTTGGGCTTTAATAGAATTTGCTAAATCTTGGAGTGCCGCATCGTCATAAGTCTTTCTCGGTTGTCCTTGGTTCGCTTTTACCTGTTTAATCGGGATAATTTTTACGACCTCGTTAACCTGATTACTTTGTTCGTTATTCGCCTTAAAAAGGGCTTCTAAGCCTCTTCCCAAGCCTTTTGACTGATTTGACATATTAAACTCCTAAACTTCAAGATGTAAATGATTGCAATACTGATCCAATAGGTTTAAAAATATTAAAACTATGCGAGATTGGTATTAAACGAGATTAAACGGTTGATAAAAAATTAACGTTATTAAGAGGAATTTATGCAAAATAAAGCAAAACACTTTCAAGAAATTAAAGATGATAACGGTAATCTGGCTTATGTCAAGATTGATTCAAACCTTTGGGCAATAATAAAAAACAGTGTAACACCTTGTATTGAAAAAGCTTTAAACGTTTTATATCCGCCTGAAAAACCTGAACCTTTGGAAGATTGGAAAGAGTTTTTGGAATGTTGGGACTTTAAATATCCTGAAGAAGCAAAAGTTCTTTGTAAAAACTGTGGTCTTGCAACAGAAGACTGGCTTAGCGACCCAAAGAAGCCCTTTCGTTTAAAAAGTGCTTCTATTTCGGGTCTGGTTGTTTTTGAATGTTCCAAGTGCAAAGCCACAGTCAGAAAAAAACATTTTAAAGACAAAATCTGTTACGAAAGCTCAATCTCAGATTGCGGTTGTTAAAAAAACGCAACGCCTAAACTTTGTAATAATCTCTATACCAATTTACAAATTGTTCAATTCCATACGTTAAATCAGTTTGCGGTTTAAAGCCAACAACACTTTGTAAAGAATCAATATTTGCATAAGTTGAGGAAACGTCGCCTGCCTGCATCGGCATAAGATTTTTTTGAGCCTTGCGTCCTAAAACTTTTTCTAATGTTTCAATAAAAACGCCGAGTTCAACGCTGTTGTTATTGCCAATATTAAAAATAGTATAAGGAGCTGTACTACTCGCAGGATCAGGGTTCATCGGATTCCAATTTTTATTTGGTTCAGGTTTTTTATAAGAAATCCTTACAACCCCTTCGACTATATCATCAATATAGGTGAAATCACGCTTCATCTGTCCATTGTTATATACATCGATCGGCTTGTTTTCCAAAATTGCCCGAGTAAATTTGAACAACGCCATATCAGGTCTTCCCCAAGGGCCGTAAACAGTAAAAAAGCGTAAACCCGTACACGGAATGCGGAATAAATGGCTATAGCTATGTGCCATTAATTCATTACTTTTTTTACTGGCGGCATAAAGGCTAATCGGGTGGTCAACGTTATCTTCTACGCTAAACGGAACTTTTTCATTTAAGCCGTAAACAGAGGAAGAAGAAGCATAAACAAAGTGTCCTGTTTGATAGTTGCGGGCGGCTTCTAAAAGATTAGCAAAACCAACAAGGTTAGAATTAACATAAGATGCCGGGTCTTCGAGGCTATATCTAACGCCCGCCTGAGCGGCAAGGTTAACCACGATATCAAAGCGATATTGATTAAACAATTTGTTAAGGGTTTTGGCATCAGCCAAATCTTGAATAGCGGGAACAAAATTCTTATGAGCTTGTAAGATGCGTAAGCGGTCGAGCTTTAAACGTGGGTCATAATAAGAGTTAAGATTATCTAGTCCGACAACGGTATGACCTTCTTTTAAATAGCGTTGACTTAAGTGAAAGCCGATAAAGCCGGCGGCTCCGGTAACGAGTATGTTCATGTTTTTTCCCTCAATCAAATTGTTTTAGTTAAAACTTATGTTTTTTAACCTATTAAAAAAAGCCCTTTTTGGCAATGGGCGGAACTTAAAATAAGAGTTTTTCTTCATTTGTTAAAGATAAAATTATTAAAACAGAAAAAAATACTTGACGAGCATCGAACTTTTCTATAAATAAAAGGACTCGCAACAATGTGCGCCGGTAGCTCAGCTGGATAGAGCAACAGGCTACGAACCTGTAGGTCAGGAGTTCGAATCTCTTCCGGCGCACCACTTAAATTTCAAGCAGTTAGGTTAAAACCTGGCTGCTTTTTTTTGTGTGGAATTTTTGGGTAATTATTTTAGGTGGTTATTTTGGAACACAGCTTTTAACGATAGAGTATAAGGGCTCTACACCAAAGACAGGGGCAGGCTAAAATTCAGAGCATTTTTCCGACCAAAATTTGATTGTATTTTCTATTCCTAACAGCACAAAACTCTA